>JAOUAY010000048.1 GCA_029860565.1 Candidatus Nitrosopumilus sp. | reverse complement strand
CATAATGCTAACATTTTTAAAAATTTAAAATTCTTTTTGCTATATGACGTCAATTGATGACATATCTCAAATGTTTGATGATGAATCTCTGAAACTTCAGAACTTGATTAGCATTGCAGATTCAAAATATGATTTGAGCGTTCATGAAATTGTTGAAACCTACTACCAAGTCATGAATGTCTCTTCAATGTCAACCTTGCTTAAAGAACAGGTTGAATCTCAGCCCAATTCATTACTGAATAAAATTCAGGTAATTGATAAATCCATTTCTGAACAATTCAATTCTGATATTCATCCACGAATAATGAAAATATTATCAACATCCATTCAAAAAACTACCGAAAAACTTCAATCTGGGAACACAGGCAAAAAATCAAAAGAAGAAATTAAATCAGAAGCAAAATTGTTTGAAGAATTACGTCAAAAAATGAGTACTAGGGAATTTGTTGATCAATACAACAAAGGTCTGTATAATGATTGAAAAACTAGCTAAAAATCTTGTAAGTTTAAAAAAAGAATTTGTATCTCTTTATGAAGGACACAGTCAAATTCAAGAAGTAATCCCAATTTCAAAATCTGAGTTATTCCAAATAGAGCAACAAGATTTAGAATTACTACACCAATTTGCAGCCAAGAATCCAATCTATTACAATTCATATGAAAAAATCATTGGGTGTACTCCTTGCATTGTTTATGAAGGTGACATTAACAAATATTGGTTGAGCAGTATTCAACATGGTTCAAGCCATGCGCCATTTTCTCCAACGTGGATGATGTCTGCATATGTTAGTACTTTACTTGCCAAAGAACTTGGATATTTGGAAGTAATTGACATTGGTTCTGGGGATGGCCGTATTGCATTTTGTGGCAAAGTGCTTGATATGGAATCTTACAGTGTGGAAATTGACGATATGTTAGTTGATCTTCAAAAATTCCTGTGCACCACTCTTGATTATAATCCTCGTTGCTCTGATGCTGGAATATTTGATTACTCTTCATTGAATCTTAAACAACCGATATTTTTCATAGGGGGTCTTGCCCAAATGGGTGGAGTATCTTTGGCTTCCGAGGTTTTAGAAAAAATTAATTTGATATCTGATTTATGGTCAAATTCTGGTTGGGTATTTGCTGGTACGTTGTCTCAAAAATATGCCTCAGATCCAAAAAATGAGGCTGGATGGGGTACCCTGATTGAGAAGAACAATCTAAAATCGATTCAAAGTATTTCTTTACCTACTGCTTGGACATTTCATGAATCTGATGATACTCCTTACATCTTTGCACAACCTAACTAATAGCAATCCAAATTAAGCGCACATTTCCAAAACTTTTTGGACTCGTTGCATAGCTTGGATAGTGCGATTGCTTGCGGAGCAATAGGTCGCCGGTTCGAATCCGGTCGGGTCCGCTACCCATCATGGTACTAAAATAGTTCCGCTTTCATGCCATCATGCGTGGAAATTTCAATGGAGAGCATCAATGAGATAGAAGATCCCTACAATGCCTTTGTTGATTCTGTCAAAAACTCTGATACTTTTAGTAGATACCGAAATAACTTACATAGATTCCTGATATTAATTCCAATAATGTCTAAAATTATTTGTACTGATTTGGAGTATGACCAATAGTGTCAACATCTGATTTGATCATTTATCTGATCCTGTCTCTTTTGATTGGATACGGAATTGGATTTTTTACAGTAAAAATTAACCACCTGCTTGTGATATTTCTTGGAAAATTGTGGAGCAGTGGTAATGCTCAAAAACGATACATTTTGGTAGGTGGGATTGCCACTATTGTATTTGGGATGGCAGTATTTCTTAAAACAAATGATTTTACATTAACAATACTCTCTACATCTGTATTTGCAATATTATTCCTAGTTGGAGTAAAACATGCTATGCATCGATTTAATCAATACCTTGAGATTCTCAATGCATTAATACAATCTTTATTTCCTAAAAAAGATCCAAATGATGATCAACATGATGCACTACTTGCAGATACATCAAAAATCTCTCAACAAATGCTGGAATCAATGCGAAAATCATCTCTGGAGTCACTTAAGATATTGTTTTTCTTTTTTGATTCCGTTTTTGCAGTATTTTTGATCAGTCTGACAAAAGGAAAATTCAGATTTAATAGATTTGTTCATCTATCAGACAAGGATCAAGTTGATTATATGCACATCTGGGCTGATTCTGAAATTCTTAATCTGGCACCCGTTGCATTAAAGGCACTTATTGGTTATAGCTATTATACCAGTCATCTTTCATGGGACAAAATTGGCTACCGTGGAGAAGTCTTAAGGAGAAGTTATATCAATTGACTGCACTTAGCATCAAGACATCATTTGATGCAAATGAAACCAAAAATGTAGATGTATGTATAATTGGAACTGGTGCGGGAGGTGCAGTTGTTGGATATCATCTGGCACAATCTGGACTCAAAGTCTTGATGTTGGAAAAAGGTGATTATTATTCTCATGATCAAATTAAGTCTGAAACAAGAGAAGAGAATTTACAAAAATTATGGAAGAATAGAGGAGCACAAGTAACTAGACTTCCTCTTTTAGCTATTACCCAAGGCGAATGTGTTGGTGGCTCAACAATTATCAACTATGGAATGTGTTTTCGAGTTCCCAATGAGACTCTACAGATTTGGAAATCAGAAACTGGTGTCGAATTTTCAAAAGATGAATTACATAATGAATATGCAGAAGTAGAAAAACAAATCCAAGTAAGAAAAATAACCGATGCAGGCCTATCTCACGAAAAACTGGAGCTTGGATGTAAAAAGTTGGGCTATTCTGGAAATTGGATGTATAAAAACTACATAGCAGATGAAGGGGGAATCAAGCAAAACGTTTTATTTTCTTATTTGGAAAAGGCAAATCCACAAAATCTGGAAATATATGCAAATTGTAAAGCAACAAAAATTTTAAAAAATGGAAACAAAATATCTGGAATCCAGGCAGTTCATACCAACAATGATAAAACTGTAACAATAGATGTGAAGTCAACCATTGTAGTATTATCTGCTGGCACAATTGCGTCTTCTGAACTGTTGCTTCAAAACAAGATTGCAAATAGCAGCGGACATGTTGGAAAACACCTCAGCTTTCATCCTGCCTCGTCAGTAATTGCACAATTTGATCATGTCATTAACGGACAAAACGACTTATCCATGGCATTTCATTGTGATGAATTTGGTATTGTAAAAACCAAAAAACCAGGATTTATGATTGAGTCTGTTTTTATTTCCCCTGCAACTTTTTCAACTGCAACTCCAGGAATAGGAGAAGAAAATGCTGAATTTATTGGGAAATATGATTATTCAGCAGTAGCAGGAGTTTTAATCCAGGATGAAGCAAATGGAAATATTTCTTTGAATTGGAGCAACGATGCGGTTGTTGATTATATTCTTAGTAATGCTGATGGAGAAAAACTTCTCAAAGGATTAAAAACCGTTGCAGAAATATTCTTTGCAGCTGGTGCAACAAAAGTCATTACAGGACACATTCAGAAAACTGTTCTTGAAAGTACCGATGATCTTTCTTTGATTGATGAACGTGGTTCTGGTTTAGGATCATTTAGATTGGTTTCTGCACATCCGCAAGGTGGCAACAGAATGGGTGCTGATAAAAAAACTTCCATCGTTAATTCGTATTGTCGTTCTCATGACGTTGAAAATTTGTATATTTGTGATGCCAGTGTATTTCCTACTTCGTTGGGAGTCAATCCTCAACTAACTGTTATGACTATTGCATCACTAGCTGCCAAAAAAATATTAGAACAAAAAACCGATATTTTTGGATGATGATAATATCCTAACGTTACAATCTTTACAGTATCTTGATTAAAAAGACAATTATGTTTACAAAAACAAAGTCTTTTCTAAGAACTTGAAAGACATCAAATTGTGCTATAAAATAGGCATGCAAATAATATCACAATCAAAATCATGAGAATCAAGCGCTAGAACTGATTAAGAGAGAATTTTCTAAAGAAAATGTAAGAATTATCAGAAAATATGGCACGAAGATGACACAAAGAACTAATTCATAATCTCCATTAGGATTATGCATTTTGATTCTAATTTTTCTTAAATTACATTTTAACAGTTTAATATGATTTTGAGAATGATTCTAGGTGAATAATGAGAATGATAATGACACTCTAATTGGGAAATGGGAAATAATAGAATCACAATTCAAACATCTACCTGTTCATTTGGCTCTACTTCACACAGGTGAAGTCTTAGGTTTTGGTGGTTCTGCCAATGAAAAAGAGATGGAGGGAAAGTGGTATCTACCAGAAATATTCACACCAAATTACTCTGATCATAACCAGGGTATAGTACAAGAAATATCTGATGTAGGAATTGAGGGAGATTTATTTTGTGTAGGACATGCCTACCTTCCTGATGGCAAACTCTTTCTTGCTGGTGGCACCTACAAGTATGATGGATTTTTTAATCTAGAAATGACATTTCCCCCCTTTTCAGGATTGGAGCAATCCTACATTTTTGATCCTACTGATCATAGTTGGACCAGACTACCAAACATGAAACATGGACGATGGTATCCAACGTGTGTAATGTTACAAGATGGAAGTATTGCAACATTTGCAGGACTGACAAAGTGGCCACCATGGTTAATTCTAAACCATCATGAAATTTGCACAAAAGATGGAGACCAATATGTCTGGAAACATATGGATGGTGCCAACAAATTTCTTCCACTATATCCAAGAATTCATCTCATGCCAAATGGAAAACTGTTATATTCTGGGTCATACAACACGCATATGACCTTTCCTTTCTCATTATATGGTTTTAACATCGGTATTCTAAAACCCGGACAAAAAGGTTGGAAAAAAATTCCAAATCCCAAAAATATGCATAGACAAGAAGGGTCTAGTGTACTGCTTCCAATTAATCCTCCTTATGGTAAATGGAATGTAATGCTTATGGGCGGTGGTGATATGGTTGGTAATCATATCACAAACAAAACAGAAGTTATAAAGTTTGATTCACAGTCTGAAAAAACTCCACAGTTTGAAGAATACCGAGACATGATTCATAATCGATATTATATCTATGCAGTAATTTTGCCTGATCAAAATATTCTAGTTGTTGGTGGGAAAGGAGGCCACATGGGTCATCATCATGGCAATGAAGGATGTCTTGATGAATCTACAGGTAATCCAAAACATACCCCAGATGCAGTGATGGATGCAGAGATGTTCATTACAAAAGAAGAAAAATGGATTAAAGTTGCAAGAATGTCAGTTGATAGATTATATCACTCTAACGCAATTTTGTTACAAGATGGAAGTGTGATGACTGCTGGAAGTAATCCTTCTAGGAAATGTTTTGAAAAAAGAATTGAAATTTACAAACCACCATACTTCTTTAAAGGAAAACGACCTGAAATTGTAAATCCGCCATCAGAGATAAAATATGGAAAGCCATTTGAAATTGAAACTTTGAATACAAATTCTATAGAATCCGTTGCAATAATACGTCCATCAAATACCACTCACTGTCTTAATCCTGAACAACGATACATTGGATTAGAATTTGAAAAAAATGATCATTTATTATCAGTAAATATGCCTGAAAACAAAAGTTTGGCTCCTCCTGGGTATTACATGCTCTTTATCCTAAATTATGAAGGAATCCCCAATATTGCTCCTTTTGTATTGTTGTCCTGATAATCTGACTACCTTCTAAAAAATTATAGCCCTTGTTTTGATTTCTTAGGCACAAAAACTCTATCTGAATTTTGGATTCGAACTTTGTTGTCGTGAATCCGGTCGATGTGGAGGAACTGTTTTCAGACCAAAATGACTACTGGGACTCCTAAGGTCCAATACCTTTGACAATTTTTTTGTAATTGTGCCTGATGTCCGGTATGATGACAGTATAAAGAACTCTTTCATTAGTAGATTTTTTAATAGAATATTAGAAAAAAAGAGTTAGATGAAGAAATGATAAATATAATCACCCTTTATTTTACAAAAGAATTTTCATCAGAATATGAACCAGCCCAATTATTACTTGGAGCTGGTATTGGAATTGTTATAGTTGTGATTTTAATTAAAAAAATAATTAACAGGAGAAATAAGAAATGACAAATGAATTATTTTGTAAGTTGTCTAGTGAATCAGTTATTGAAAAGGAGGTGGTTACTAGATGACATCTAACAACACATGTTATGTTGTAGTTAATGGATATCATGGAGATGACGGCTACATTGATGGAACAATCAGAATATTTTCAACCCGGCAAAAGGCTGAAGAATTTATTAAAAAACTCCAAGAGGAAATGAAAAAGGCCAAGAGACCGGGCGAGCAATTCTCTGATTATTACAATCAGACCATAATGGAGATTGAGATGGAATGACAGAAACATCCGAGTGTAAACATAATCATCAAGAAAGAGGAGACAAAGGAGAATGGAAATGTCGGAATTGCAAAATCTTACTTCCTGAACCTAGATCACAAGAAGGATGGGACGACAATCCCTAAGAAATGAAATAACATGTGGAATTCTCTAAAAAGATAATTAAAAATCGATCCAGATGAAGACCCGTGCACAAATTGTGGGTATTCTACCGTTTCACATGTTGTAAAAATGGAACCGACAAATGGTAAGGAAGAATTTTCATTTAACATGAAACGATTGGAATGCAGAAGTTGTGAATGTAATCAGTTCAAATGACAATCTCCAAGAAAACCAACCCCAAACCCGTCAAACCAATGTTGTCAACAATTCACTCTATGTTGAACAATACATCAATCCTGACACAATCTCCAGCATCATCGCAATTGTCATTGCGCTTCTATCTGGGACTATTGGGTCTTACAGCAGCATTTTTTATTTCCATGTTGAATAGACGATCCTTAAGGAAGCGTATAGAAAAATTGGAGGTGACTTTTGATCGACAATGATGGGGGCTCTGAATTGATGTCGATGATCAACAGCATCATCTTGGGTGAAATGATAGATTTCAATGTGGAAGCAAAGTAAGATGATTGATAATCAGTGGGATGAACTAAACCAAATCACATGCAATACTGCTCAATGCTAATTTCAAGGTTGGAACTTATGACTGAAAATCTACCGTTTTGATAAAAACACACTAGTAAAAGTAAAATGATCAGTAAAAAATTAGTTATAGTAAAATATTTTTTTGTAATATAATAATTCAAGAAAAATTCATGATGACTTTCAACTTTAGCAATCGTGTTCTATTTAAAAATAAGAATTAATCTTAGTTTATTCATGATTTCAAAGGATAAAACCCTGATACTTATTGCAATTTTAGTAGGTGTTGTATCTTTGGCAGTAATAATAGGATTTATCGGTCAGGGAAATGTAAGGCATGTCTCAATCTTTTGGCAAGAAAGAGTAGAGCAAACTGTTGCTTTTGAGGATATTGATGGCAAAGTTCAACTACAGGGAATTTCTGGAATC
>JAOUAY010000207.1 GCA_029860565.1 Candidatus Nitrosopumilus sp. | reverse complement strand
CATCTAGTTTGCCACCATTCTCTATCTTGTGGTGGTTTATCTGCATGAGCTCCGGTTTTGACAAATGGAATCCACGAAGGTGCAGGAATGTCTTCATTCTTTAGAACATCTGCTAGTCTTCCTATTAACACATCTGCGGGTACATCGTATACCTTTGCCATAAAATCAAAAAATCAATAATCGTCTTATAAATCATTGAGGTATAATTTTACGATAAGTATGCCCACACAAGTTACAAGAAATTCTGATCGACTTAACAGATGCTCGTCCTAAGCGAATTCTAGAATTAATTCCGGGTGCAATAAAGGATTTACATTTTTTGCAAAAAACCATTCTGAGATTATAAGGCATTCGGATTTTATGTCTAGTACTAATCCTTCGAGCAAGAAAAGCTTGTCGCTGAGAAAGTTTAGGATTTATTTTTGCATTAATAATTGCATTTTCAATTAGAATCTCCATTCTTTCCATTGCAATTTTTCTTACTGTAGGTTTCACAATAGTCTCTAAAAGCACACCTAAAAATTGGTTTTCAAAATAATGAAAAAATGCAGTCAGCGGGATTCGAACCCGCGTCACAGGGTTGGAAACCCCGAATACTAACCAGGCTATACTATGACTGCGATAGAATGCAAATTTTATTTCCTACATAAAAATGGTTTTTTCGTACTCATAAAGTATCCTAGCAATTACAACATGTCCTTCATATGATTCATCACCAACAGAATAAAGATCTGTAATTTTATTTTCAACTAAATCAGAGAAATGTCCCTTTTGAAATCCTCCAAGTACAATACACGTATTATCTGTAATCTCTCCAGCAATTTTTTCATATGTATTCTTGCTCCCATTTGTAGAAAAACCAATTATTTTTGATGGATTAATTTCATCAAGAAGATCCGAAAATGTTTGATCTTTAATCTCTAATAAAATATCATTATTTGCCGTGATTTTTTTTTCTCTATACAATTTTTCTATAACACCTTCAAATCGGTGATATGATTTTGGAATGTGAACATTTTCACCAAATGATATTACTTTGTCATCAACGGTATGAACAAAAAGTTCCATTTTATTTTGTAAATATAACGGAATGGTTGTAGCTTCAAGAATTGAAAAATGTACTAGATCAGGTCTTCCTCTTTTCATTTCATTTTCAATTCCCTTCATAGCTGCAAAATGCCACGAGTTATCCAATAAAATTTCTGAGGAATATTTTCCGAGTTTTCTTGCATGAGAAATAACTGATGGATGATGTTTTAATTCAGATGGAACAAGTTCTAATGCAGATTCGGATAAAATTAAGGAAATCATGTTAGTTTGTCATGTCAATTTGCTTCATAAGTTCATTCCAACCTGATTTTTGAGTACCATCATAATTGATCAATCCAGCATTACAGATATAGCTGCTCAATCTTTCAATTACATGCTCGCTGCTTCCCAAACCAGAATCTCCAACACTGAGAGTATCATCGCCTATTTGCTGTTCTGCAATTATGCATGTTCCTTCAGGCCGATCATACTGCCTATACCAAGTAAAAAATTCCAATTCGGATTCATTTTCGGTGTAAAATTCAAAGGATTTTTCTAGAAATTCTGTTTGTTCAGAATCACTTCCTCCAACAAAATCAGACGTACTCCAACTAATCTCAAAAATTCCAACTTTTTTATCATCTACCAAATCAAATACTTGTTGTAATTCTTCTTTTGCTTGTTGCGGGGTTTTAACAATATCATTTAGAGAGTCAACTGGTGAATAAGAAAAGGCGACAAAATCACCAATAGCTAAATCAGTCACAACAGATTGTAAATTTTTATTTAAAACTTGATGTAAAGCAAATGCATTTCCTATTTTTACATCAGAATGTTTTTCCTTGATTTTTTCATAGACTCCAGTGAATAATTCTTTGTAAACGGGGATGTTTTGTTCATAATGTCTGAATTGAGACTCTGTATCTCCAGCAAGAATTACAGTGTCTACAATGTCATATCTCGACAATATTGCATCAAGTACACTGACAACCCTATCTTCACCTATGGAGTTAAGAGATGGTTTCCCAATCCAATTAGGAAAAGGTCCAAGTGTTTCTCCATTGATTATAGAAAAGTACAGAGTAACTTTGAGATTATTTTTTTCGTTAAAGCCCATTAATGCGTCTGATTGTTGCCAATCAAATTCTCCACGTACTGGTTCAACCATATTCCAAAAAAGATAGACATTGCTTCTTCCAATTCCAGTATCAGATGCTTTAGAATAAATTTGATCTAATTCTTGTAAGGTTGTAGATTGATTTGGAGAATTAATTACGAGACCAATTTTTTCATTAGTTTTTTGAGGAATAGTTTCTGAATTTGGTAAAATCAAAACTGCATATGCCATAGCAATAATCACCCCTATTCCTATTACCACAGCTATGATCTTCTTATTCACAATAATTT
>JAOUAY010000206.1 GCA_029860565.1 Candidatus Nitrosopumilus sp. | reverse complement strand
AAAAATAATTTTAAAAATAATAAAAAGATAGACTGGTTTAAGAAAACAAAGATGAAATCTTAAATAAAAAATTATTGCCTATGCTGATTTTTTAACTTTTTGAGCTGCGGGTCCTTTTTGACCTTCGCCTACTTCAAACTCGACTTTATCTCCTTCATTGATGAATCCGTCAACATCTGATTTGTGAACAAACAGATCGTCTCCACCTTCTCTCTCGATAAAACCAAAGCCCTTGGTACGGTTAAACCATTTTACGGTGCCTTGTTCCATTTGATTTTCAAACGAATAACTCACTATATTAACTAAAGCATCAAAAACAGATTAATTCTAAGATAAAAAATATTAAAAGTCTCTAGTAATATGATTATTATCTTTTAACCATTGTACTTGAGGAAGCGTAAACCTCCAAACAATATCACCACGCTCATTTTCTTTAAAATCCCAAGGGGCAATAATTACAATATCATTATCTCTAATCCAAACTCTTCTCTTTAGTTTTCCTCTAATTCTGCCTCTCCTAGTAATATTATCAGCACATTTTATCATGACATTTTCACCACCCATCATTTTTAACACACGGCCAAAAAGCTCACCCTCTTCAGGTAATCGAATTTCTTTAAGAGCACTTTCATTTTTTACTTGGCGCTTACCCATAGGGCTCTTTACCGTATTGCGCATATAACTGGTAGGGTTTTATAAAAAAAATAGAATTGAAAAAAGAGGTCATACACAAAAGATTTTATCAATCAATATGAAAAAAAGATGTGGAATTTGGATGCATAGAAGATTGCTCTCAATGTTGCATTGAAAGGGAATATTATCCAAGTAAAAAATTTGGTAAAATAGGAGTGTTAATACTTCCAGAAGAAAAAGAAAGAATTGAGAAACTAGCAAGAAAAAATAGATTAAAAATTAGAATTTTACCAAGAATTGGCATTTCTGAAAATAAAAATTCGGGTCCAACAAAAATTTTAGCATATCAATTGATGGGGTCTGAAAAAAATGGAAACACGTGTCCATTCTTAGACACAAATAGTGGAAACAAATCCCCACATGGCGGGTTCCCATGTAGAATTTACAAAGAAAGACCACTTGCATGTATGGCTTATCCATTAATTGAATCCGAACCAATAACACTCGATCAAAAATGTAAATTTTGTAAAGAACATGGAAATGCAGATCAAAATCTAATCTCAGAGATTGAATCGCTTCTAAAGATTAAAGAAAAAATGATACCAGATGTATCATCTATCTGGAGATTTGCCACAAATATAGGCGAGATGGAAGATCAAGGAATAATGAAATCAGGATGGATTTTAGAGGATTAAGTGAGAGGTCAACATTCATTGTTTTTGCCATAATAAAAAACATTTAAGATCTGCAATATCTATTACTTTTTTTAATGTCATTAAGTGTAAAGGATTTTTGAATAAACGCAGACATACTTAGTTGTTTCATATATTTCATTTTGAGATTTATTTCGCATCTAGTTTTACATTCGCCTGTTAACATATACAATAAATCAAATTTTAGAAATTTTGATTTTTTTATAGACTTATTTTAAACTCGCAATAAGTTATGAGTAATGAAGAATTATTTATTCTCGAGATACAAAAGTGCGGCCAGACAGTGGATTGTTTAATCCAATAAGATCATTTCAATTTTTTTAGGTGGTAAAACTTTGTAGGGATAAATCCAATTAAGGGTTTATCACAGCACGGCCAATTATTTTTCGTGCCTTAAGATCTTCCAGGGCAGTGTTGGATTCATCAAGAGAATATCGTTTAGAAATTACTGGATTAATTGTTCCTTTTCTTGCAAGAGCAAGCAGTTCAACCATATCATTATAATTTCCAGTGTATGCACCTTGAATAATAATGGACTTTAATGGAATTGTTACAAGAGACAATTCTATAGAGCCTCCAAACAAACCAACAAGAACTAAGTTACCCCTCTTTCGAAGAATTGCAAAGTCAAGTTTTGCAGTAGGTGGAGCATTTACAAAGTCTACAACACTATCTGCACCTTTGCCATTACAAATCGACATAATTTTTTGAGATGTTTCAGGATCTTTAGAATTAACCGTGTAATTAGCACCCATCTCTTTTGCAGTGTTTAATTTTGCATCATCTAAATCAACACAAATGATTTTAGCGTTAGTAATTGCATTAGCAATTTGTACTCCCATCAATCCCAAACCACCAGCGCCAACAATAACAATAAATTCTGGAGAGTTTT
The DNA here is from genome assembly GCA_029860565.1 of Candidatus Nitrosopumilus sp. GTDB lineage: Archaea > Thermoproteota > Nitrososphaeria > Nitrososphaerales > Nitrosopumilaceae > Nitrosopumilus. The sequence continues at coordinate 199 of JAOUAY010000206.1, read as the reverse complement.
GATTTGCTTTTTTGATTGCGGTGTATGCAGTAAGTCCAGAGCAAGCAAGAGAAGTGGCAGCATCTGGATCTACACCATCAAGTTTTGCCAGATATTTAGAATTAGGAATTAAAGCATAATCAGAATAACCGCCATCTTGAAAGACACCCATTGATCTTGGTGCATCACATAGATTTTCATTTCCCACTTTACATGCAGG
>JAOUAY010000047.1 GCA_029860565.1 Candidatus Nitrosopumilus sp. | reverse complement strand
CATTATTGGCAGTGATGACAACAATGGTGTTATTCCAATTTTTACTGCTTCTTTGAATGCTGGGTTTTCTCTTTCCATATCTGCAATTGTTGGTGAGAACGAATAATACAATTGGTTAAATCCTGTCATAAACAATGAACCTGAATTAGTACTCATTAATTGATTATCTCTAACTTCTCTAAGAAATTGCACTTGTGGTGCCATCTCAGAACCATATGTTGCAGTTGCAATTAAACAACCTCCTCCATTAGAATTATCAACAATTACACACATTCCATCAACAAGATCTGTTCCCTCTCCACATTCTCCAAATTCTTGCTCAACAATTTCTTCTTCTTCTAATCCCACTGCTTCATAAATTGTAATATCGGGATATGTTTCATCAAACCATTTTTTGTATGTGGTTTCCTTATTGTATCTGTCAACATAATACTGAGGATCCAAATTTGGATCTACAAATGATGCTAACACTTTAGGTTCCTCCAGTCCGACTGCCTGGTAAATCGAATCATACTCTGCAAAGTTCTCATCAAACCATTTCTTGTAGGTTGCCTCGTTGTTGTACCTGTCAATATAGCTTTGCGGATCTTTTGTCTCATCTACAAAGGATGCGATTCCTAAGTCTTTTGGCTCTGTTGTCTTTGTTGGTTCTGGTTCCTTTGTTGGTTCTGGTTCCTTAACTGGCTCAACATATGCTTGTTTTACCGTAATTGTAATGCTTTCTTTGTCCTCTTGAGATCCTTTAGTTGCAATAATGTCAAAACTGTAATCCACGTCTTGTATATTTCCCTGTGATTTTGATGGTGTCCAAACAAATTTTCCAGATTCTGAATCTATTGTAGCTCCTGATGGTTCATCATCTAAACTAAAAACTACATCTTTAACGGAACTGTCAGTAATGCTTGCTGTAAATGTAATTGTTTTTTCTACATCAGTTGAGTAATCTGAAATTGATTTTAAAGCTAAAACAAAATCTGTAACTTCTGTAACTCGTTGCCCGTCATATTCTAAATTCAATATAATCCCATCTTCAATTCTTTGAGTTGATGTAAATGCAATTGCCTCATAAGTTCCGTTGGACTCAAAAATTTTTTCTACTAGTCTAGGAAATGTAGTAAATGCTCCATCTTTGTCTGAAGCGGGATCTCCTAACAATTCAAGCGTGACACCATTTCTTTTGATAGCCACTGAAACTTGCTTAAACCCATCTTCTTCAGTTCCGACAAATTCAATATTTTCCTCATTTGTGTAAAATGGTTTCCCGAGAGATAACGATTCAACATCTGCATGGGCTGGAGTAATAATTACAAGTGAAATCCCAAAAACTATCAATAATGCCAGTCTAGTTAACATGCTAAACCATCAAGTGACACCCTTTTAAAAAATACGTATAATTTCTTCTAGGGAATTGCAAAGAAATATTCACAAACTTCACAAATCAAGCAAAAATCTCATGTAAACACCGTTGTTATCCTGCCTGATTTCCATGTCATAAAATGTGGGAGCTTTGATCTCCACTTTGAAATTGTGTTTTTTGACATCCAATGTTTCACCAAATGCTTTTGCATTAATCCTATAGCCGTCATTTTCTTCAATGTCAAACTCCAATCTTTTTATTGCAAATCCTTCGGTAATTAGCACAAATGGTATTTCTTCAAGCCAGCTAAACAAAAGATAATGTAGGTCCTTTCCACTAGCTGAAAATTCCTTCTCTTCTTTCTCCTCTACTTTATCTTGATCAAGTGTAAGATTGATTTCTGCATTAGCTGCTATCAAGAATGCTTCTTTGATGTCTTTTGCGGTAACCTCAATTATTGCGTCAGTTGCATGATCTAAAAACTTGTAGCTCAATTGAAAATTTGTAATCTTTCTGATTATTAATTTAGGTGTTATTATTATTATTCTGCTTTCTCATCCATTTCTATGATTCCAAACATGTTTCCTTCGGTATCCATACATTGTGCAAACCATCCAACTTTTGGAATCGCCATTTTGGGGATAATTAACTGTCCTCCATTCTCCATGATTTTCTTTGAAAACTTTTCAATTGACGGAACATCAATTGTATTTGTCATCCCAATTTGACCTGGCATTCTTTTTGACATTCCTCCGTCGATTCCAGGCTCTTTGATTCCAGTTTTTGCCATCCAGTAATCCATTGGACCGTCCCATTTCTTAAATTTCCATCCAAATACTTCCTTGTAGAATTTTTGTGCTCTTTTTGGATCATCTGCTGGAATATCAAAGTGAGAAATCCTTGGCATGGTTTTCTATTTTTATGAAATTATTTAAAACTCGCTTTTTAATTTTTGAAAATTTCACTATTTTAAAATTAGATGCTGATGATTATTCAATCATGAATGCTGCCTATTTTGATGGAGAGAAAATGATTTTTGATGAAAATTACCTTGAACCAAACTCTGATGAAACATTAGTTAGAGTAAACTTGGCAGGAATCTGTGGAACTGACTTGGAAATTATTCAAGGTTACATGAAATATGCTGGAATTTTGGGTCATGAGTTTGTAGGAACAGTTGAAAAATCTAGTAATTCTGAATTAGTTGGAAAAAGAGTTGTAGGTGAGATCAATGTTGGATGTGGTAAATGTTATTCCTGTGAAAAAGGAATGGAGAGACATTGTCCTAATAGAACAGTACTTGGAATTTTAAAACGTGATGGGGCTTTTGCTGAATTTCTTTCATTGCCTGAAAAAAATCTACACATCATTCCTGATTCAATTACTGATGAGCAAGCGGTATTTGTTGAACCTCTTGCTGCAGCATTTGAGATTAAAGAACAAGTGTCATTACAACCACAATGGAGTGTTGCAGTTGTTGGCGATGGAAGACTCGCTCAGCTAATCATCCAAGTTTTAAAATTAACATGCTCTAACATTACATGTTTTGGTAGACACAAAAGTAAACTGGAGAGTTTGGTTAATGGCGGAACTAAAATCAAAATTGGAATAGCACCAACTGATGAACAATCTTTTGATTTAGTGGTAGAAGCCACTGGAAGTAATTCTGGATTCTCAGACGCTATGAAATTGATAAAACCTCGTGGAATTGTAGTATTAAAATCAACTATAGCGTCCAAGGAAAATTTGGACTTGACACCAACAGTGGTAAATGAAGTTACTTTGATTGGATCTAGGTGCGGTTTGTTCAAACCAGCAATAGATGCACTTGCAAGTGGAATTGTTTCAGTTGACTCCATGGTTGATTCTGTTTTTCCATTGAAGAACTTTTCAGAGGCAATAGAGCATGCAAAAAAACCAGACACTTTGAAGGTTTTTCTCAAACCTTGAATTTTTTACAAGTACCAAATATGACTGGCCTTTCTTAGCTTCTACTCGTAAAGTAGTTTAGTAAGATTTCATTGTCAGAAGCAAATGGAGCCATTTGATTCTTTTCTGGTGTGGATTGCAGATTTTTTAGGAGATCATCTCTACGAAGGGATATTTCTGGCAGCCCTACTTGAGACTATAATTCCACCTATTCCCACTTTAGCCATATTTCCAACAGCCGGATTTTTGGCATCACAACAAGGAATTCCTTTGATTGGCTTAATTTCGATGATTATTCTTGGTGCCATTGGTGCTACCATTGGAACTTCTGCAATCTACCTTATCGCATTAAAGCTTGGACGAATTGTTTTACTTCGCTATCTAAAATATGTCAAGATATCAGAAAAAAAATTAGAACGAGTTGAAATCTGGTTTGAGAAATATGGGGACAAGGCAGTATTTTTGGGAAGAATGGTACCAGTAATGAGAGAAATGATTTCAGTTCCTGCAGGATTATTAAAAATGAAAATTCCAAAATTTGTAATATACACATTTGCAGGTTCTTGTATTTGGTCTGCTGGAACAATTTTGTCTGGATATTATTTTGGTGAGGCCATAGGATTTGGTACTGGTATAATATCTTCATCACCTTAGGTATTGAAAATATCATTATACAATGTAACATCTTATTGCTTGGATGGATAACGTGTAGAAATTTCTCAACACGTGCTTGATCTTTTAATAATTTTTGTTTCTAAAAACTTCCTAGTGTTTTTTGCTTTTTTCCTTCCCAAATCAATTCCCGCATTCCAAGATGCATTCTCAAAGAGTTTGCAGTAGCAGGACCAAATCCTTCAAAGTGGTTGTTGGCCATTACAAATGCAAGTGGAATCTCTTTAATTTCTTGAAGTTTTTTTGCCCAATTTTTAATCAACATATTTTTGTTTTTTGTAACTTTTCCAAACTCTGAATCTGGAATGGAACGATCTCCAATCAATCTAACATAAAGATAGTTTGAAGTCACTGGCATTGGATTATTTACTCCTGCAACTTCATTCCATACAAGACAATGTTTGTTTTGTTTGAGATATGTGATTGCATCATCTGAAAACCATGATTCATGTCTTCCTTCAATTGGATATAGAAAATCATCAGGCAGTATATCAAAGAGTTCTTCCAGTCTTGGTTTTGCCTCCTCAAATGATAATGATGGTGGTAATTGCAAAACTAGGGCTGAAACCTTCTCATAAATCGGAGAAAGTGATGCCAAAAATGAAAAAATTTCTGAATTTATCCTTCCTAGTCTCTTTTCATGCGTAATTATTGATGGAAATTTCGCTGTAAATCTAAAATGTCTTGGGGTATCAGCGTCCCATCGTCTTACAATCTCTTGAGATGGAATTTTATAAAATGTAGAGTTTATCTCAGTAATCTCAAAAAGCTGAGAATAATATTTTAGCCAATCTGAACTCTTTAGATTTTTAGGATAAAACGTTCCTGACCAACCTTGGTAACTCCAACCAGTACAGCCAATCTTGATATTCATTGTACTCTTTGCAATGTTTTTAATATTTGAAAGCTGACTATCGCGGATTAATCTTTACGCAGCCCAGCTGTATGCTCAGACCGGTAAACAACTACCAGCATTTTGACAATGGGATATTGTGTCAGCTTTCTTGTATACTATATGCAGTTATCAAATAAAAAGAAGATCCCACATCTCAAATGATGCTAATTACTTGCGATCAGAATTATAATTTGATAAAATCATTGTTAATCATCCATTGGATGTTTTTGAAAAATTCATCATCAGGGAGTAATCCTTGACTCCACCATCCGGCATTTTTTCTTAACCATGATGGTAAGATTGGTTCAGATTCTGCTTCAGATGTTATTTCCTTTTTCATAGTAATAATCTCTTGTTGTATTAGATATTGAAGGCCTGTTGTAAATTCCTCATCTGAAATTTGAGTTAAAGACCACCACCTTGCAATTTCTCTTACCCAATCTGGAATTTTTGAGATCGCTTCAACAAAATGTTTACCGTCTTCAGTTCTGCATTGCCTTGGATGTGATTCCATTGCAGGATTACCAGCTGTAATGCATTTCTCAAAATTGTCAACTCCATTATTTAATGGAACGATCCTAAGAATCCTGTCATCATCAGATTCTGGAGATCCTCGTCCGTCTTGATTACTGGTAAGAATATACAAAAAACCATCTGGTCCTGTTTGCACATCTCTTAATCTTCCAAATTCATCTTGGAATAATTTTTCATCTGATAGGATGATGTTGTTTTGCAAATCAAAGTCAATTACATGCAAATGGCTTCCTCTTAGTGTTGCAACAAAATATTTTCCAGTCCAATCTGGAAATTTATCTCCATAGTAAAATTCTGCACCTGATGGGGCCCACGTGTCATCACCTGTGTGAAGAATTGGATTTTGCAAGCCTTTGGCTGTTTCATCACCAATAATGTCAGGCCAACCATAATTTGTGCCTGGAATTATCACATTAATCTCATCTCGTGCTACTCCTCTCCATCCAGAAGGTCCATGCTCTGTAGCTACAAGATTTCCATATTCATCCCAATCTATCCCTTGTGGATTTCTGTGACCTATTGAATAAACTGGAGAATTGTCCCATGGATTATCTTTTGGAATTGTCCCATCTGAATTAATTCTTAGAATTTTTCCACCCAAAGAATTAAGATCTTGAGACAAATCTGGATTTCCTGCTTCGCCTGTTGTAACGTACAGTTTTTCATCTGGACCGAACTGAATTCTACCGCCGTCATGAAATGGCCCTCCAGGAATTCCCTCAAGCAACACTTTGTCCTCAACCAATACACCATCAGATAGTTGATAGCGAACTAGTTTGTTTGATGTTGATAAAAATTCATTGTAAGTATAGTAGATGTAGATGTAATTGTTTTCTAAATAATTTGGATCAACTGCAATACCTAGCATTCCTCCCTCAACACCGCCAACCCCCAGTGAAAGTAATGGATCTTCTAACAACTGTCCATCTTTTACAACTCTGAGATGCCCGTCTCTTTCAGTGAACAATATTGTTCCATCTGGAGTCCAGTCAATACTCCATGGGATGGTTAAATTATTTGCTACTGTTTGAATTGTTACATTATACTCTGGATAATCTTGTGCATAAGCTAAAGGAATTACTAAAAACAACAAAGATGCAAAAATAACCTCTTTCAATAGAATTGCTGTATTATTTTTACAATTAAGGCTGTTGATTGTAGGAAAAATAGAATCTCTCTCTTAATTCAGTTGTGGAAATATGACGGTTATCGTAATGTTTGAGATTTTGATTTTAAAATATAATTATACACTTTTGACAAAATGGATGGTAAATTGAAGGCAAATTCATTATTTTGTCCTCTCATGAACTTATTTGATCGTTTGCCATTATACTCATAATGTAAATTCAAAAGTTTTTTTACACTGTCTTTATATCAACAAAAATGATGAGGTTATGAAATAAATGGTTGAATTAACAATTTCAGAAATCATAGAGGAAATAGACAACCTAATTGAGGCTGGTAAATACGATGCTGGCAGATTAGACAATATTCGTGAATCTTTAAGACATAACAAACCACTGTTTAATTCAGATCAACTGTATCTTGAAAAATTATTAGGTTCTCCAATTATATTTAAAAATGAAGATGTTTCTCCCAATCCTCTTTTGCCTTTGGTTAAAAAATTAATTGATTCTGGATCTGGGGATTATGGACGACTTCAATCCATCTATGACTTACTGCTAAAAGGCAAATTTTTGTACCAGTCTGATCAAATTTATCTTCAGAAAAAATTAGATGAAACATCACATGATTCTGCCAGTTTGCATGTTGATGAAAAAGTTACACTAGCTGAAACTAAAGATGAAAATCAATCATCTAAAGACACATTGAACATGAAAGGTGCATTGCCTAAAGATTGGGATGAAAACAAATCTGTTACACATGAATCTAACAATGCCAATCAGAATAATCTTGCAGAAAATAATGTAAAAGAAACTATGCCCTTTGAGCCTGAAAATACAGAATTATCAAAAATAAAACAAACAAGTCAAGAACAAAAAAAACAAATTGAATCTGTGAATCGTGATCTAGATTCTCAAATTAAAATAGAACGCGAAAAAATCGCTTCCAATATTAACCAATTTAAACAAATTACCGAACAAAAGAATGAACTCAAGAAAATAGAAATTGAGACACTTTCTGTTCTAGATAAAATCAAAAAAGAAAGAGAAGATGTACTGAAAGAATCTAAATTACAAAAAGAAGAATTAATTC
>JAOUAY010000205.1 GCA_029860565.1 Candidatus Nitrosopumilus sp. | reverse complement strand
CCAAAACAGCTTCAATAATCAATTTTTCAATGAAAGGATCAGGGATTTGAATTGCAGAACGGTCTTCTGATTCCAATGAATCAGATGCAAACTGAGAACCACCAATTCCATCTCTCCCAGTAGAACCCCCCATCAATACAACCAAATCGCCCTTTTTGGCATGGTTTTTTATCAAATTTTCTTTTTTTCCAAATCCTAATGCTGCAACATCAACTAGAGCATAATTTTGATAACATTCATCAAACTCAACTTCACCTCCAATAGTTGGAATTCCTAAACAATTTCCATAATCAGCAATTCCAGTTACTGCATTTTTGAAAAGCCACCTAGCTTGTAGATCTTTTTCAATATCCCCAAATCTCAATCCATCAAAAATTGCAATAGGTCTTGTCCCAGCTGATAAAATATCCCTAATTACTCCACCAACGCCGGTTGCTGCACCACCATAAGGTTCTACAGCTGATGGATGATTATGACTTTCAATATGTGCAGTGACAACATAACCATCACCAACATCCAAGACACCAGAATCATATCCCTTCTCATTAATTATGAGTGGACCTTTCATGGGTAACATTTTGAGATGTTTTTTTGAAGATTTGTAAGAACAGTGTTCTGACCACTCAGCAGCTACAATCTGTAATTCAGTAGAAGTTGGATCTCTGCCAATTTTGGATTTTAGCTCAGATAGCTCTTGCTCTTCCAGACTCAATTACCAACACCCATTTTTGTCAATAGAGATTCAAAAATAAGAGAAGATGGTTTGTTATCAACCGGATTAATTTCAGATTCAACTGCCCTTTCTGGATGAGGCATCATGCCCACAACATTTCCATCTTCATTACACACACCAGCAATTCTATTTGACGAACCATTTACAATCTCACTATATCTAAAAACAATCTGATTTTTCTTCTTTAACTTTTTCAAAGTATTATCATCAGCATAATATCGACCCTCGCCATTTGCAATAGGTATTGGAATTTTTGCATTTAGTTTAAACTGATTTGTAAACGGCGTTTCATTATTCTCAACAATCAGATTAGTCCACTCACACATAAAATTAAGAGATTCATTTTTGAGTAAAACACCTGGAAGTAAACCAGACTCTACAAGAATTTGAAATCCATTACATACACCTAAAACAGGAATTCCTTTTTCTGCTATTTTTTGTACATCTTTAATGATAGGACTATTAGCCGCAATCACACCAGCTCTGAGCCGATCTCCATAAGAAAAGCCTCCAGGAAGAATCACAGCATCAATATTTTTTGGCAGTTCTTTTTCATGCCAATAGTATTGTGCATCTAGATTAAAAACATCAGTAAGTACATGATACATGTCACGATCACAATTACTACCAGGAAAAACAATTACCGCAACTTTCATGATTGCCTTGAGATTCAGAGATATTTAATTTGAATCTAGTCAGAGTAAATTTTTATGTAAAGAAATCACTTGATCGCTATGACTCAAGTTAGAGACATTATGCAAAAAAATGTTATTACCATAGATCATGATAAAACAGCACTTGAAGGAGCAGTAATGTTAAAAGAAAAAGATATCAGTTTTCTTGTAATCATCAAAGACAATAAACCCTCAGGAATTGTTTCAGAAAGGGACATTGTAAGAAAAATTGCGGCAGAAAATCTCACAGCATCGTCAATAAAACTAGAAGAAATAATGTCAAAAAAATACAAGTGGGTCGAACCTAACACAAAAGTCGAGTTTGCAGTTCAAAAGATGATAAATAACAACATCAGACGTCTATTGGTACTTGAAAATGAGAATTTAGTGGGAGTGATTACACAAACAGATTTAGCAGAAGTTCTCCGAAGTAAACTTTTGATAAATGGCACCCTGGAAAATATAGAATCTAAATAAGCTCAACTATCAAAAACATCCACAGTCACTTTACTTACCATAGGATTGTATATCCTTAGGTCATCGCAAATCTCTTGAATTTTGGATTTAGCTGTTTTTTTATCTTTTTCTTTAATTGTGAATTTCAACATCTTTGCAGTTTTAATTTTAGAAATTGTTTTGTGAGTTCCTTTAAGAACCAAATCATTTAGAATTGTTTCTCCTTCAGGATCACTAATGCCAGGCTTGTTTTCAATTGTCACATGAACATTAAAAGATGTCATTAGCAAAAAGAAAAATAGGATGGTGGTTAATCTATCTTCCGAATAATTTTGTGCTTTTATAGTTATTTTAAGAGAGTTGGCAGGTTTCCGGTTCTGAGGACTTGTGTTGTTAAGATATCACCAGTCCAGTACCGGTTACTTGGGATTCATGTTTTCTTTTACATATTCTACATATTTTCTATAAAGACCAGACGGATATTCAGGATTCACTAATATCAATAATTTGTCTTTCAAATCTTCTTTTGATTGATACATGTCTTTCTCAAAAATTCCTCGATCATCAAGAGTCATACAGATATCTTGCCATGCAAATACTTCTTG
>JAOUAY010000204.1 GCA_029860565.1 Candidatus Nitrosopumilus sp. | reverse complement strand
TGAATCTGCTCTCTGTGTCATAATATAGATAATTCCTAAAAATAAAATTATAATGATAGGTATTACAAAATTTATTGATTGATTATTTGAATATGTTCCTTTGTAACTTGCCAAACAGTACAATTTGAAGTCTACCAAATATAAAGTATCTTTGGCAATCTAGTACTTCATAATTAAATAAAATATGGGTTTGGTATATCTGTAAAATAATTAAGTTCAAAATTAATTAAACTATAGACTATTACTTACGATGTTTTGGTAAACATTCTTTACAATATACCGGTCTGTCTGCTTCTGGTTCAAAAGGTACTTCTGAATCTGTTCCACAATCGGAACATTTCATAGGATACATTTTTCTTTCTTCTGACATGATTTTCTGTTAGTCTTCTTACTTAAGAATCAACTAAATTAAATTCAGACTATGATTTTCATTATTTCTAAAACTATTTTTTCCATTTGAATATTTCTTAATTTTGGATTTTAATTGGAAATTCAATTAAATAAAATACTTAATAAAATATATTCAGTTTTTATTACCATTTTTGAAATTTTAAATGTGTCTGATAATAAACAACCTAAACTCTCAATACGTGAAATTGCATTACGAGGAACCATAATTGCCACTATTATTACTGTTCCATCAATTATTACATTTCTTCTTATTTGGATTGTTCTGGATAACTTGATTTATGCTGCAATTTTAGGTGCAGTTGTTCATTTTATTGCAATGGGGTTTTCCTTGAAAATTTCTAAAAAGATACTTGTTAAAAAATAACTGCATAGATCATGTTTTATGTTGTTATAGTTTATTTTAAAAACGATGTCTTTTTCTGGAATTGAAAACGATCTAGTTTCTCAAATTCGATTAGAACCTATTCAAGCTAAAGTGTATCTGTTAGTCACATGTTATGGTAAGATGACTCCTGAAACAATTGCTGAAAAATTAAAAATCTCACTTGATGAGACTAAAAAAGCCTCTAGGGATCTAATGACTCTTGGTGCATTCATTGATATTTCTGAAACTGAATTTGAGGCCATGCATCCTAGATTTACAGCAGTTAATATGTATAGAAAGATGTGTGAGCGAGAAAAAATTGAATTTAAACAAAATAAAACGGTTGATAATATCGGCGTAATTTTAGAAAAATCTTATGATGATGCAAGAACTAAATAATGCTAAAGATTGTTCAACAACATTGAATATTGACACTGAAAGTTGTAAACATCAACCAGTCTATTTTGGTGTAATAAACATCAATATCGATGAACGTACAATAGGGTCAGTTGATGTATGGAGATGTGGTGTCTGTAAGAAAAGATTCTGTGAAGAAAAGCAACTTGGAATTGAAGAACTTGCTGATACAGTGGGAATGCCAAAAATCGACGTTGATGCAAAATGGGCAGTAACTGTATGTAAATTACAACAAGGAAAATACAAATGGAAATTAGTTAAATTAAAAGAAAATGGCGAAATTAAGCATGAATGTCTAGATGAACAAGTAATTCCACTTAAGGTTCATGATTTCAAAGTTGATGATGATAAACATTGGAGCTTTTTAGTTGATGACAATGTCAACAAAGCTGTAGAAATTTAACCTCTAAAATGGATCTTAAAGTTCACATTAATAATGTTCATGGAAGTCAGATGGCTGCAAAGATCACTGGTAATTTTACAATAGATGAAAATGAATTTCGCTTTACTGCTATTGCGTTTGGTAGGATAGGAGGACAAAATATTGGTGCAAAACTTTCTCAAATTACTGAAAAAAAATTAGAAAAATTAGGATATGATGTTGAAGAAGTTATTGATTTACTTCAGAGAAATTTACTTCAAGGAGATTTAACTCTTCCAGAAGGACTCAAAAAAGAATCGTTTGTTGATGACTAAATAAACTTTATAGTAATTTTATTGCGTCTCAGAATAAGTTTTTCCTAAATATTTTGTTTAATTTGAAATGGTAATCTCTTTTTTACTGTCATCATCAGGATCATATCCTCTCTTTTTGTGAATAGAATCAATTACTCCTTTGGTAAATTTATCAAACTTTTCATCTTTCATAGAGTCTATTACCTCATCGACTGTTTTGTTCATATCAATTTTTTTACACAGACGATCAGCTTCAGAACAATAGGACTCGATGTATCTTTGTATGTAATCATATTCTGGACCTTCAATTCCGATTTCCCGTCTTCTTTGACTTAGCCGTTCTCTCCAAGTTACACTCATTTGATCAACTTTAGTGATATTTTATCTGATTTAAAGATAAAAATCTAGGCACAATTGTGTGCATGGAAAATTATCTCTTTAGATTATTTCATTAGTGGTTTGCCTGAGTAATCTGTCAATAACTTTGCAAAAATCCAGGTTTTCTAATACTCTCTCCTAAATTATTTACAACATCATTTGGCAGTTCCACTACAATCTTTTGAAATGCAAGATTTGAGAACAAATCCATAATCCCTAATACTCTTTTACT
>JAOUAY010000203.1 GCA_029860565.1 Candidatus Nitrosopumilus sp. | reverse complement strand
TTCTGGGATTGGCGGATAATCGAAAACTCTTCTTGGCATTCCATACAAGCCAAGTACGTGTTGTGTGAAGAATACTAGTACTGTTCCAATAAATGACAGAATAAAGTGAACCTTACCCATAGTTTCATTGTACATTCTACCTGTGACATATGGGAACATGTAGTAGAGGAAACCAATTGAGCCAAACGCAATAGTGCCCATTACAAAGAGGTGGAAGTGACCAACTACCCAGTATGTATCGTGGGTAGTAAAGTCTAATGGCATAGCAGCGTTTGCTACACCTCCTGCACCTGCAGAGAAGAATAATGCAATTCCACCAACTGACCACATCATTGGTGTTAAGAACTTGATTCTACCATTCCACATTGTTGCAATAAAGTTGAATACGTGCATGGCAGATGCGGGAACAGCTGCAAGAGTTCCGACCATGAAAACAGTTTTTTCAGTAAATGACATTCCAGTTGCATACATGTGATGTGCCCATGATGAGAAACCGACAATTGATAACAAAACAAATGCAAAGATACCAGAGTTATAACTATAGATTGGTTTTCTTGAGAATCTTGGAATGATTTCATACATCATACCAATTGCTGGAATGACTAATACGTAGACTTCTGGATGGAATGTAAACCAGAACAAGTGTGCATATGCAATTGGATCTCCTCCCATGGCAGGATTAAAGAATCCACTCACACCAAGCCTGTCAGTAAGTAACATTAGAAGTGCTGCTGCAAACGTTGGAATTGCAACAAGGATGATTAAAGATGATGACAAGAAAGACCAGGCTAATAATGGAACTTGTCCAATTGACATGTCAGGATGCTTACATTTCAGAATTGTGACAATAAAGTTAATTGCACCAAGTACTGATGAAATACCCAAAATCTTTAATCCAAAAATCCACATGTCTGCTGCAGGACCAGGAGCGCTGATAATGGAATATGGTGGTGTTGCATACCAAGTAAAATCTGCAAAGCCTAGCCAGATAAGAGCTCCACCAGGTGGAATCATCCAAAATGCTATTGCATTAAGTTTTGGATATGCCATATCCTTGTATCTGACCATGATTGGAACATAATAGTTACCAACTGCAGATGCAAATGGAATGATAAACAAGAAGATCAATGTTGTACCGTGAACGGTAAATATTCTGTTAAACGTCATGGCATCACCAATTATTTGTGCACCGGGCAAAAATAATTCTGCTCTAATTGCAAGAGCTAGCGATCCACCTAAGAACAAGAATGCAAGGGAAGTAATCAGATAAAGTAAACCAACATCAGTGTGATGGGATGAAAACATTATTTGCCAAATTGGACGTGGTTTTTGTAATTCTAGGACCATCAGTTACCATCCTCAAATGAAAGTTGGGATAAAAGCGTTATCAAGTTGATGGATCCTCCACAATCAATGTTCCTCTCATGTTATAGTGAATTAATCCACAATATTCTCTACATTGAATATCATGAGTTCCAACATCAGTTGGTGCAAACCATACAGTGTTAACTCTACCTGGAATTGCATCCATCAAAACAACATAATCATGAATGTTAAATGCGTGATTAACATCTTTTGATACTATTTCAAATTTGTAAGCCTTTCCGACTTCAACATGTAATTCACCAATTTCTTTTGTTCCATCTTCATGTTCAAAAGACCAAAACCACTGCTGACCAGTTACTATGATTGTTTCTGCATCTGCAGGAACATGCTCAACAAGTCTTTCTGCTTCCCAAGCTTCCGCCCCTACCCAAACCATCAATGCAATTACGACTCCGATGTAAATCCATTCAGGCCAGTTAGAGTGTCCACTCATTTTTACCAGTCAGTTCCCTCATAAGGAGTTGGTTTTGCCTTTGGATGAGATTCTCTGAATCTCCAACATTGCCAAATCATCGTTCCAGATACTACTGCACCTACTGTAAATCCAACTGTCATCAGTCTGTAAAATAAATTCCAAATAACTACTCTACGATCAAGATATTCACCAGGTTCATCCCCTGCAGCAAATGCCAAGTCTACAGCTGGTATGATTACTAAAATTCCCAATGCAAAAAATAGTGCAACAAATTTCTTCATTAGCGATTGAATGACGTCAACTATAATTTCTATTTAAGGGTTTTCAAGATTACTAACTACCAGTTCTGATCGAAACGTGAGGGGTGCATTACATTAAGTCCTGAAATTGAGAATTTTTGCTCTTTTTCTCTAAAAATATTAAGAGATGCGTTTGCGATGATTAATTCAAAGAGATTAGTAGCAGATAGATCTACTATTGTAGATAACATGGCTTTGATCGGATCCATATGAGTTACAAGTACAACGTTTTCGTCAGGATGATTTTCTAGCACATGATCAACTATTCCCAATACTCGTTTTTTAACGTCAGAAAAAGTTTCTACACCATTATGAGCAATTTCTAATTCACCATTATAGAATTTCATAAAGACATTGCCATGACTGTTAAAAATCTCA
>JAOUAY010000202.1 GCA_029860565.1 Candidatus Nitrosopumilus sp. | reverse complement strand
TTCCTCCAAGCTTCCAGCATACGTTATTTTGATAGGATAGACCCCATCAGCAGTCCAAGTTGGTCCACCAACATGAAAAATAGCAGAAAAACCCCCATCCGGATTTACAGAAATCATATTAAAATCTGCAAAATTTGATTTGTTGGGGGTAAAAATCTGGATAGTTACAAAAGGAATACCAGGATCATATGAGACATTTCCAGATACATTTAGTTGATCACCATCATGATAAAGCGATTTATCAGTAGAAAAAGTATAAACTTCTCCAAAAGCAAAGGTGTTCCCCATTGGGATTAAGGATAACAAAAAAACAAGAGCAAGAAAACGAGTCATATTCTAAAAACCAAGTTTTGGCATTATTAAAGAATTTATGAAGTTGTTCAATTATTTTTAATTGACATCGGAAAATATACCTACAACTTTATTTGCCAAATTTTCAATATTAACAGTGGGTTCTGCAGAAATTAATAAGAGAACTTGTGAAACAGGAAACGGGAAACTAACCAAAACTGCCTTGTCTCGTCTTGCAGCAAGATAATTTATCGGTCCCAAACTCTCATCAAATTCTTTTCTAATAGAGGCTTTTGAAACAAAATCAAAAAAAGACTGCAGTTTAGTCTCGTCGCCTTCATAAGGAGTAATACCCTCTTTGAATCCACCAGTGATTAATTTACCATCTTTATTGACAATACCAGAGAAACGAATTTCAGGTTCCTCAAGCAATTGTGTACATTTTACGCTAAATAGATTTGAGGATGCGTCATCATCTGTCATTATAATACAAATCTAGACATCAAAAATAAAAACCTAACCTAAAAACTTAGAAAATCTTACTTTAAATAGCATTTTAACAAGACATAATCGATAATTTGTTCTTCTGATGCTTTTTTCATTTTTTGGAGGGATTTAAATAGAATTCTTTCAACATATTGAGGATAATTTTTTAAAATAGATTTTTTTAATTCTTCTCTGTGTTTTACATAGTAATCAGTTAGAGAACCGTATACATTGGAACCAATTAATTTTTCAACAGAGATAGAAAATCCGTTGGATAAAATCAGATTTTTCAAATAATCTATACTATAATGTTCAGATGACCAGGTAAATTTCAAAAGGCCCAACTTTCCAAAAGAGGAATTCCCAGTAGTAACAGGTACTGCCATTACAAGTAATCCAGATTGTGTCAAGATTCTTTTTGATTCAGAAATAAAATTAGCCAACGGTTTGAAGTGTTGGGCGGATTCCAACGCCAAGACACGATCAACTGAGTCATCTGCAAATGGAAGTTTCGTAGAAGTTGAATTGATGAATTCTATATTTTTTTGACTTCCAGAAAAAGATAATTGATTGAAATTGATATTTACATCATACAAATGAAGATCAGGAAAAATATCTCGCCACAATTTAGATGGCGCAGATAAACCACTGCCTACATCAACTGCATGTTTACCAGAAGCCAAATCTGCCAAATTTGCAAAGATCATGCACAAGTTATTTTGTGCAGAAATTGGATCTGTGTGTTTTGAAGACCAGTAACCAAAATTAAGCATGGAGCCACCTGTTGCCAATTGCATTACAGGTGAAAGTGAATTGTAAAGATTTACGACATCTTTTTCGTTTCTACGAAATGTCCATAAAAACAGATCAACGGGATTTATTGATATCAAAAATAATTCTAAATCTATTTGTGAGTTAAGACTATAAATTTTAAGGCTAATTAGAGATTAACACATTTTATTAATTTGACATATTTGATTAAATCATGAATGATGAAAAATCAGAAATTCATTCAAAGATTATTCTTGCCAAATGGACAGACAGGTTTCTTGCATGGTTGATTGATTTTATCATTATCTCAAGTATTTCAACAGCAATAATTTTTGCCCTATTTGGAACAATTTACTATGAATTTGATAAAAATGGACTATGGGCAGAAAATACACAGTATATCCCTACCAGCATTTTGTTCTTTATCTATTGGGTAATCTTAGAATATAAAACAGGCCAGACTATTGGAAAGAAAATTCTCAATTTGAAAGTGGTGCGTATTGACGGAACTAAAGCAGAGTTGAAAGGAATTTTGCTAGGATGTGTTGGAAAATCATTTTTACTGCCAATAGACGTGGCTTTAGGATGGATATTGACAAATGAGAAACGTCAACGAATTTTCAATAAATTAGGAGACACTGTAATTATAAAAATTAAAGACAGTGAAGATACTTCAGATATCAAATATGTGAAAGACTAAAGTTTGTCAGATTTTCTTGAAATTTTAATTTTAAATAAAGAATGGATTCATAAGGAATTATACTCATGTAAAATGAGATCTTTAAATTAGAAATAATTTGTAACAAAACATGTCAAAAATCCCCCTATACAATGATAAACATATACAAATCTTTGAAGACAAAATACGGTTCAAATCCTGGATGTTGCCATGGGGCAAAAAAGATGTCATGTTATCACAC
The DNA here is from genome assembly GCA_029860565.1 of Candidatus Nitrosopumilus sp. Lineage (GTDB taxonomy): Archaea > Thermoproteota > Nitrososphaeria > Nitrososphaerales > Nitrosopumilaceae > Nitrosopumilus. The sequence continues at coordinate 19 of JAOUAY010000202.1, read as the reverse complement.
ATTAGAAAAGTTTCAGAAA
>JAOUAY010000201.1 GCA_029860565.1 Candidatus Nitrosopumilus sp. | reverse complement strand
ACATGCCCATCTTCAGAATTAATTACAGCGGTAAATTCTTCTTCCCCCACTGGATGAAACTTTCCATCAATTTTTTTAGTTGTCAAAGTCAACATGCCAAATCCAGCTACATCAAACATCTTCATTTGTGATTTACTTGCTCTTAACTTTCCTTGCTGTACTGCTTGGAAATACTGCATAATTTTTTCTGTCTGCAATGGTATAATAACTATCTCAACATTTAAGACATCAAGAGGAAATGAAAAAATAGTGAATCCTAAAATTTTAGTTTTTGTTGCAGTTATAGCACTTGCTGCAATTTTGGGGGGAATTCTTTTGGGGGGACCTACTATGGTTATACCTTCTCAAGATAATATTCCTGGACCTCAAAATATTTTAGAGGCTAAACCCCTTCAAATCGAATTAGATAATATTTCTGTTGAATCAATTTCAGAAAGAACGGCTACAATCAAAATTGCTTTTGAAATTTCTAATCCAAATCCACGTGCTGTAATTGTACAAACTATGGATTATCAATTATTTGAAACTAATTATTCTAACTCGGAACAAATTTCCGGCGGTGAAATAGGAAGTCGACCTACTGGAATGGTAGAATTTGGATCAAATTATTACACTCTTCTTGGTGAGCGTTCAATCATCTTAAGAGATACTATTACATTGAAAGGTTCTGAAAATACTCCACAGTTATGGACTATTCTAAAAGATGATACTCAATCTTGGAGAGTTTCTGGTGATGTCTTTTACAATCTGAGCTCAATGACTAGTGGTCAAGAAAATGAGCTTCATTTTGAATTTACAAAGTAAACTCTATAGTATCACAAAATCCTAAAATTATGATACTTTGTTTTTAGAGTAAAAATATTGGCAAAGTTATAAAAGTCAGTTCCATGGTTTTTCATCAAATGGCAGAAGCAGGTATGGCCGCATATGGCTCAGCAGTAGGCATAGCAATTGCACTAGCAGTAGTGTGTTTCGCTCTTCGTGGAAAAGGACATCCAGAACCACTAGATTAAACAAAGGAGTATTCCTTTACAATATTTTTCTATTTGTTTACTAATTTTTCTTGTCCCCAAATCCTAACATTTTTGCAAGATCCAATTGCTTGGCGTTCTTCTTTCTCATAAAACATCTTTCATAATATTGACATTCAGAACATTCTGCTGATGGTTCTAAGATGGGTGTTTTTTGTTCTTTGAGAAGATCATTTAGTACTCTGACTCTTCTGATTACTTCCTCAAACATCTTTTTGTTACGTGATATTGAAAATATTGTCTCTTTTCTATCTCCAGTAATGTAGACGATAATCCCATCGGGCTTATCGTAAATCCACATACACGCATTAAGGTAAAGAACATCATTTGCTTGAGGATTTTCTAACTCGTTTGTTGCACTTCTAAATAAAAAGATGGAATCATCAATCAGCATGTCAACCTGGCCCTTTAATTTGATATCATCAATAGCAAATTCTTTTGGTTCGCTTCCATACTGTAATTTTCTAAGCAATCCTGATAGCATCTCATTGAATCTTCTTCTCTGAACTTTTTGAGGATCAATCCTGTCATAATATGAGCGTCTTAGACAATGAACAACTTCATGCAAATGAATAGTCTGAATGTCTGCTGAATCAATGTCAATTTCTAATTCTTTTCCAATTGAATCTAATGTATTTTCAACAATACTTCGAAAATCTCTATCCCCCATCATGATACATCATTTTCCTGCATGACTTCTTATACTTAGCTCATTATTTTTGTTATTTTTTTTGAAATTTTTCCTGAAAAGGCCAGTATGATAAAATGCACTCCAAAGCCAATAATTGCTCCAATAATGAGCTCTCCTGTTATAAAATAAATTCCTAGGAATAATACTAATGGAGGAATTGCAAAAATCATGGCTAAAAATGAACTAACCCAGATAAATTTTACTAAAACTTCTGTGGAAATTTCGGTTTTTTTCTTTCGAAAATTAAACATTTTAAAAATCCTATTCTTCTTCTAGGATTAACTTTGACATCGTAGTCTCAGTTGGTATTTTTTGTTCAACTGCAAAAGCAATAGCCGCAAGATTTCTAACTTCAAATGAGGTCAACTTTGTAATTCCAACAATTGTTGCAAAGCTAAACATCTTTGTAAATGATCTGAGTGATGCATTGTATATTGACATTTCAAATGCTCTCTCAAATTCAGCAATAGCATCTAATTCATTTTCGACTTGTGGAACTAAATCTTTGTATTTTGTACTGGATATCTCATTAAATGCGTCTCTGACAGTAGCTGCTGCCATCATCCTCCCAAGCAATTCTCTTGCTGGTGGACTGGTAGAAATAATTAAATCTTGAATTTGTTCTTCTTGTAATCCCCAGAACTTTCCTCTGATTACACTTAAAATATTGTAAAAGTCAATGTCCATTGAAACTATTTTTGTTGCTTCCTTATCGGAATAATTCTTCATTGCACCAGCTAGATGTTGAAATAATATTTTGTCAAAATA
>JAOUAY010000046.1 GCA_029860565.1 Candidatus Nitrosopumilus sp. | reverse complement strand
AAAAATATTTGATTGGAAGACATATATCTTTACAGCATTAGCAGTAATTTCGTTTTCAAATTTTATAGTTGTGTTATTTGGACAAACTATACCAGGGATATTCATAACATTTTTTAAAATAACAGGCGAGTATGTGATTTTAGGAGCCGTATGTGTTTTTGCACTTACCTGGCTTCTCAAAGCAAAACCCCACAATCGACCCAAAGGGTATTCAATAGTAATCTTTGATGTTTTTGGGGAAAAAAGTCAAATAAAGGACATCAGGACAGAATTCAAAACATTTGATGTTGCATGGAGTTTTATGAAACAATATAAAAAATCATATCAACCATACAACTTTGCATTAGTTTCAGAGTCATTAAAATCAGATAAACCAACAATTGTTAGATACGTCTAATTTTAAACTAACAACTTTCAAATTAAAAAAAAGTCTAATTCAAAACATGAAGAAATATGTAAAATAATGAATGTCAGAATCAGTTTTTTACGATAAACAAAATTTTAAAAAAATTCAATTAGATACATTTGCAATATAGATCAAATTAAGAAACTGTTACAGTAAGTATTTTACCATGTTACGAGGAACAACATTACGTTGAAGATTAGAATATCAGATAACAACAAAATGATTCGCATATACCATTCACCACACGAGGTAATAGTAAAACCAAAAGTAAAAAAAGTTGAAATACATGATGTCAATGGGACACTGATTGAAACGTATGAATTAATTGAAAAAAAATTATCATGGTTGGAAGATAACGAGATAGATATAGCAGAAATTATGCTAGATTTGAAGGTAAACAGATAAAATAAAAAATAGACATTGCAGTGTTATTAATTAATAAAATAAATGAAAGAAGTTAAAATATCCAATTTTGGATTTAAATATTAAATCTTAGATAATCAAATTAGTTTAACTTCTTGAAAAATATACTCAAAACATGTTTTTCCATTCAAGGATTTTCTAAATTAGGGTCATTTTAAATTTTTAGATCTGTGATAACATCATTTCAAAAAAGAATCAGGATATAATTTTTAAATTCGCATACATTATCATGTAAATGCACATCAAGATTAAATCAAAAAGGATGTCAAAATATATGTAAATTCAGATATTTATTCAGGATCAGGTAAAGAATAAGAATGGAATTTTCAATTTTAGTTGATTCTTTTTACAAAATGGAATCTACTAGAAAAAGATTAGAACTAACACAATTCCTAGTGGAATTATTTGAAAAAACACCCATTGAAATTATTTCCAAAATTGTGTATCTTATACAAGGAAAACTTAGACCAGATTTTGAGGGAATTGAATTAGGCGTTGCTGAAAGAATTGCCATGAGATCAATATCTAAATCATCAGGAATTCCAATAAAAAAAATCGAAACTGAGTACAGAAAAGGAGGAGACCTAGGACATGCAGCATCAATAATACTTGAACAAAAAACACAAACAACATTTCTTGTAGAAGATATTACAGTGGAAAGAGTTTATGAAACATTATTCAAAATTGCAAAATTAGAAGGCCCCCACTCACAAGACATGAAGATGAAATACATATCAAGTCTACTAAATGATGCAAGCCCATTAGAAGCAAACTATATTTTGAAACTTTTGTTGGGGACTTTAAGATTAGGAGTTGCTGAAAACACAATGATGGATGCATTAGCAATAGCGTTTTCAGGGGATAAAGATAACAGAAAAATTTTACAGCATGCATATAATGTCTCAAGTGATTTAGGAAAAGTTGCTGAAACAATTGCAATCGACGGTATAGAAGAAATTAAAAAATTTAAGATAATTTTATTTAATCCAATTAGACCAATGCTCGCTGATAGAATAAAGAGTGAAGAAGAAGCAATTGAAAAAATGGGAAACGCCTTTGCAGCAGAATACAAGTTAGATGGGGAAAGAGTACAACTCCACATAGAAGGAGAAAAAATGGAATTGTTTTCAAGAAGTTTAGAAAATATTTCAAGTTATTATCCAGACATTATAGAAAAAATCCCTAAAAATATTCAAGTAGATAATATTATTGTAGAAGCAGAGATAGTAGCAATTAATGAAAACACCGGAAAATTTTTACCATTTCAAGAATTAATGCATAGAAGAAGAAAATACAAAATAGAAAAAGCAGTCACACAATATCCAATAACAGTAAATTTTTTTGATATTTTATATTGTAACGGAAAAAGTTGTTTGGAATTAAACTACAAAGATAGAAGAAGAAAATTAGAAGAGAGTGTTAAAGAAGATAATTTTGCAAAATACATCCCAATGAGTATAGTTACAAACAAAAATGAGATTGAAGATTTTATGGAAAATAGTATCAATTCGGGAAGTGAAGGATTGATGTTAAAGTTGCTAGACAAACCTTACCAAGCAGGTTCCAGAGGAAGTCATTGGTTAAAATTAAAACGAGAATATCAAAATGAATTAGGAGATAGTTTAGATCTTGTGGTGATAGGAGGATTTTTTGGTAAAGGAAGAAGAACAGGGAGTTATGGAACGCTGCTGTTAGCAACGTATGATGAAGATGAAGATGTATTCACAAGTATTTGTAAAGTTGGTACGGGATTTACAGACGAAGATTTAGATCAATTGTATCAAATGTTGAACCCAAAAGTTACAATCAAAAAAAACCCACGCATTATAAGTGAAATGAAGGCAGATGTGTGGTTTGAACCAGAATTAGTAATAGAAGTAGTTGCATCAGAAATTACACTTAGTCCCATCCACAAAGCAGCAATGGATAAAATTAGAAAGGAGACAGGACTGGCTTTAAGATTTCCAAAATTTACGGGAAAAATCAGAGTTGAAAAAGCAGTAGAAGATGCGTCCACCAATGAAGAAATCATTGCATTATACAAAGGGCAAAAAAAAGTAGCACATGACAAAAATCTGATGTAATTAGTGCTTAAAAAATATCAAACCTCATAGAGGATTTAAATTACCTCAAAGTTTTTTAACTTTTGTCATGTATAGTGGAGAGCTTGAAGTTCAAGCAAAAAGAAAGGCCATAGCAGTTTTACAAGATGAAATCAACAGAATTCTAAATGCTTCAAGAGAACTTGCAACACTGCCGGAACTCATGATGAAAAAAGATAAGACCGGAATCAAAAGCACGTTAGCACAAATTTCAACAATTGAAGATGAAGTTGAAAATCTAAGAAGAAAAATTACACGTGAAGTTGCAGATGTCGGTGGATTAATCATGAACAGAGAAAATCTTCTAAACACAGCATATACAATGGATGAGATTGCAGGTTATATCACGGGTATTTCATTCAAACTTGCAAATGTAAAGATAACTACTCTGAAAAGTGCAGGACTAGACAAAGATATTACAAAGCTGATTGAATTGGTTGTAGATCAAGTTTACAAACTAAATGAAATCATCAGAAGCCTCAACACAAACACTGCCAATGCAATTGAATTGGCTCAAGAAACACAAACAATCGAAAGAGAGATTGATATTAAGTATAGACAAGCTACATTGAAACTGTTAACAGAGGTAACAAACGTGAAAGAGTTGTTGTTGATTAAAGATGTCATTGAGGGAATCGAAGAGATGGCAGACAAATGTCAAAGAGTATCAGATTCGTTCATATTGCTAGCATTAAGCCTATAACCAAACACATCACCCCACACTTTTACTTTATTTTTAAATTTAGAAAAATACCATATTTTAGATAGAGAATTCATATACAGAACATATTTCACAAAAATAATGAAATGTGAGTTAATTGAAAATCGAATCATCGTATGGGATATTGAAGACTCGCGTAAACTTTTCAGTCAAGGCTATTACGGGAAACCCATAGGAATTCCAAAACCAAAAATTGAAGAAATTGATGCGCCTTTGATTTTAGATCTTATTGAAGGACTATATCTTTTGGAAAACAAAAAAATTACAATTACAAAATTAAAACAAAAGATAACCATAGAGCAATTAATTGAAATTTGTAAAAAAGAAGTTCATGAATTTGATAAAAAATATTTAGTTTACAAAAATTTTAGAGACAATGGATACATTATCAATCCAGGAATCAAATTTGGTTGTGATTTTGCAGTGTATGAAAAAGGTCCAGGAATTGATCATGCACCTTTTCTAATTCAAGTATATACAAGAAGTGAAGCAATTACATCTACGGCCATTGTTCTTGCAGGTCGACTTGCAACTACAGTTAGAAAACAATTCATTTTAGCAATTCCAAAAGGCAAAGACAAAGTAGATTTTCTTGCTTTAGATTGGTGGAAAGCTTAGACAGATTTGATGTGATGAGCTATTCGGTCATAAATTTCAAAAAGTTCTTTCGTAATTCCAAAAGCAATGTGGTTATCCCATTTGCTTCTAATTCTAATTGCCACTTCAGTGGGTTCAACATAGATTGTAGCGGCTCCAATTGATTGCTTTGCAATCAATTCATTTAATTCATTATCTTCATTTAGTTTTGATGCCAAACTTCCAGAACCAATCCATTGAACTTTAACTATGGTTTTTGCAGCAAAATGACCTTTAGTGCTAAGTTTAGTTTTCGCAATATAATTACCAAATCCAGATCCAGTTTTTTTTCTAACAATAAAATGGGCTTGAAATCTATCTAAAGCACCCCATGGAATTGGATTAGGATCTTGCATTATTACCCCTTTTGAATAATCTGTACGACATCAATGTTAGAGTTCTTGATATCAAGACATCCTCTATTAGTTATCATTCTAGGTGTTTGAGCAAAATATCCACTATAGTAATCATCTTTTTCAACATCATCAGTTCCAATTTCTTTGGATATAGAATCTATACCGATCTCTTTTAACATTACACTAAATTTTTCAGGCCATGATTGATAGACAAACGTATCCGGCTCTGTATCATGCATTAAAAATTATGAATCATACCCACAAATAAAGTTAGTTAGATTAGTTTTATCTAATTGAAGTTAATTCAGGCATGAATTCTGCAGGTCATTTTTAGATGAAATATATCAGATTTACAGAATAATCATAGATAATGAGTTCAAATTTAGTTGGGAGCACGTCGTGTATGGGGATATAGTTAGGCCGTAAAATTCCGGACCCACGTGGAAATTAAAAAATTGACGATGTTTAGGGCTTTAGAAAAATATTTTCAGCAAACCTTCAAAAAGAATACACGATGATAACATTGATTCACAATTGACCTAACTTTGAAGTAAAATCCCAAATCCAGAAATACCCAACCCGAACATGAGGGAATTTTTACTCACAAGTGGCTCATCTATAATTATTTCAGCTCCACAATTATGAATAATCACCTATCAGACTCAGAATATGTTCTGCTGTATCTTCATTATACACTATGCTAATGTGGTCTGTTCCTTCTACAACTACATGTCTGCCATTGTTTGACAAATCAGCCAACTCTTCACGAAAAGACTGAAATGCTTCATCCATCTCTTGCTCTGTCGGTCCAGTTTTAGGGAAAAAAGTCATGTCATGATCAGATGCAGAAATTGAGATTATTGGCAAATCTCCTCTGTTGTAATGTGCTTCTCTTCCCTGCTCAAAGGACAGTTCAAGATTTACAATCTCAGACTTTACTGCATCGTATGGAGGTGCCCATGTGTCAAAATAGACAACCATTCTTTGTATGTCCTCATCAATTACTGATTCTGCAGGATGGCCCATGATGAAACCCATCAGATTTAAAATTCCACTCTTGCTGACAAGTTCTACTAACCAGAAGCTTGCTGCTAGTTCCTTATTCTGAGCATATATTGACTCACGAAACTCATTTCCAAAGTAATCGTATTGGTTGTAATGACTTGAATCAATAAACGCAATTCCTGCAACATGATCCTCGTGTTCTGAACTGTAAATAAGACTCACAATGCCTCCCAAGGAATGTCCCGCCAATATTATGGGACCATCTATGTTAGCAACCTGAAGAAGTTGATAGAGTTCATCGGACATATTTTTTGCATTTGCCGGAATGTTATTTGACTCACTCCATCCAGTTCCTGCACGATCATAACTGCATGTACGGATGCTTTGAGAAAGATCTTCCTGAAGAGGATGATATAGTGGACTTGGAGTTCCTGCTCCCGTTATTATGATAACTGTTGGTTGTGCATCGTTTTCTGGGCCAGTACAATACAGATGCATCTCTGTTCCGTTGACTGAATAAATTTTTCCTGGCGGTTCAACTACCGGAACGCTATAGTGTGCAATTTGTCCTGCAACAAGAACACCGCCAATTAGAATGGCAATACCAATACCGAAATATTTGAAAAATCTCTTAACTTGCATGCTATTTGTTTCTCTTCTCATTTGCCATGCTAGGTGACAAGTTCATAAGCTCTTCTGATGTTTTGTATGAAAGAAAAGTTGTAGGTTTTTTCAAACCCATAACATAACTAGTCCTCGTAAAAAATCCAGGACAGTCCTTGTACTTCTTCCCAACTGCTCGATTTGTTTTGTTTATCTTGATTGCTCATGTTTAGTATTACAAAATATGAATAAAAACAAAACGAATGATTCGTTCATCTTATTCATCAGGTGATTTGTATTAATCCATAATTGACAAAAGATAATTTGAAAGGATGGGCAAAAGTTGGCCCATCCATTCTTGGACGGTTAGTATGGTCGGTTGGTTAAACGGTTAGATAATGACTCCTATCCGCAGAATCCTAAATCATAATTTGTAGAATTTGCTTAAAAGAGAATAGTATGATTCCTCAGAATGATCTAAATACTATTGTTCCAAAAATTGAACATAGACACATTGGATCTCTCACCAAGTAACTGATCGTTGTTGGTCTTAAGATCCAAATTCATGATTTTGTTATCTGAAAAATTCAGACCGCTGTAATTGTTGATATTTGATAACTTTTGACAAAACCATAACTGCTTTTAAATGAAATCAATTATGTAACGTTTGCATGATTTGTTAATCCTTGACAGAATCAGGTGTTGCACCATGTGCCCACTGCATGATGAAACATGCATCAAGAGTCAACTGCTCCTGTTCGTGTCATAATCATGGTGAATGATAACAATGATTGGACTGTGTAACAGGTGTTTTTTATCTGGAGTAAATGTAGTTCTTTCAGAGGACACATCTGAGGCATTGTGTGAGAAGTGCAGCAGAAACCCTAGTGAGAATAACTGATTTTAATCAATTTTTTATCTTATTCTAGGCTCAACGGTCTTCCAGACATTGTAGGATTCCAGCAACCCTTTGATTGCGTGCACGTATTGTGGAGATCTGTAGTCCCTCATCTTCAGTACCTTGTTTAACTCCCTCTTGCGTAGTCCTGCTTCTACCTCTATTCTGTGCTTGCTGCAGTACAATCCAGAATCTTGGCAATCCAGACAGTGCAGGTACTTGGAATAGTCCATGCATCAGCTGGAAGATCATGTGGTTATAGACATTTCCCATAAATCATTCATCTTGTATTTTACTGCGTGATGATTTGCAGTTTCAAGAAATTTAGGATGTTGTCTAATTGGTAAATATCATCGATCAGATTTCTATCTACAGTTTCGGGAAAATCTCCGAATTGATACCGAATTGATAATTCTGTTTACCGAATTGATAGTATTTCTCTCCGAATTGATAAACCGATACACCGAATTGATATTTGGAGTTATCAAAATGATACCGAAAAGACACTCTGATCGCAGAATTCTATTTTGGCAATTTATCGATTGAATCTGATA
>JAOUAY010000200.1 GCA_029860565.1 Candidatus Nitrosopumilus sp. | reverse complement strand
TTGGAAGATCTAAAAAGACAAACTTTAATTCCTCAAATGGATTTGTTTTTTCTAAGTGCCGAGGTAGCTCAGCCTGGGAGAGCACTCGGCTGAAGACCGGGCTGTCGCTTGTTCAAATCATGCCCTCGGCACCTTTACACTTAGAATTATACCAGTACACAAAACCAGAAATTTTTAAAAATTATTTTAATAAATCCTACATGATCTTAATTTTATGAGATCATAAGAGAAAATTTATTTTATAAGATCTACCATTGAAGATGAAAATAGGGGTGAGAGAAATGTTGCATAATCTTTAAAAGCCACCCCATCTCATGATTTTCGATATTCATGGTCGAAAAAAAAGATACAAAGAAAACTGCAAAAAAAGCATCTGTAAAAAAATCCAAGACTAAAACAAAAAGTAAAAAAGTAAAAGATGAACCAATAGGAGATGGTATTGTAATAGTTGACGATGAATTTGAAATTGATCAAGAAAAAATAAATGAGGAAAGACGAGCGTATCTTGAAGAAGCTCGTTCTCAAGAAGCAATTGACTAGGAATCTTTATCAGATTCGGTAACATACCATATACATGCGGGCATTATGTTTGATTCTAGTTAAACCTGGAAAGGTTGACTCAGTTGTGGAAATTTTAAAGAAAAAACGTAAGATTGTAAAACAGATAATGATCGTTGCTGGAAGAGCAGACATCAGTGTTCTTTTACAGGGAAATATAGACGAAATTAACAATATGGTAATTGATTTTAAAAAAATCAAAGATATTGTTACTACAGAAACTCTAATTGAAGTGGAGGTGGATTTGGGATGGTAAGAGCGATTATTTTAGTAAATTCTCCAAAAAAACTGATAGCTGCTAGATTAAAAAAGATCTTGTCAGTTACAGATTCATTCCCAACAAGTGGTCAATTTGACGCTGTTGCTATAATTGACGTTGACCAACTGGCTCAGATAAAAGAAGTGGCAAATCAAATTCAAAAGATCAGTGGCGTTGAAAGAACAGAAACCATGGTTGAAGTGCAGTAATAATGGCAAAAACCATAGTTTAATAATTTTTAAAATCAAAATCAACCTTGTAAATATGCTAGGGTTAAGTGCAATGACAATGGATTTAAAGAACTTCGAGGTAGGGTATACGTGAACATCAAAAAAGTAGGCAATGTAATTTTAGCTGTTGCAGACATTGACAAATCCCTACAATTTTACCATGAAATCATAGGTCTTCCAATTAGAACTCAGAGAAGATCATGGGTTGATTTGGGTACATCTGGTGCTTTATTGAGTTTACATCCGGCATCGTTGACTGCACAACATATTGGCAGTTCTATTGAAAATGGAATAACGATAGGTTTTCTTGTTGGCGATGTAAAATCTGCAGTTGAGGAATTGAAATCAAAGGGTATCACAATATATCGTGATATTGTTGAAAAAGATGCAGGAAAAAATGCCGTAATTTTGGATCCTGATGGCTATCTTATTTCATTGTTTGAACCAATCTTTGAAGATAAAGCTCAACAAACAGGCGGATATCAAGGATTCACACCAGCTTAGATTATTTTTTTAATTAGAAGAATAATCTTATCTAAGCCTTTTTCTTTTCTATTAATTGAAACATAGTACGTAACATCATTTTTCTGCAAGATGAGTATTGTTACTTTTTGATGTTGTAAAAGCACATGTTCTAATTTTCCAATTGAATCAACGGTGTCCTTTCTTAAAGACACCAATGTGGATAATATGAAAAATTCATTTTTTACTTGTTCTGATTTTAAAAGGGGTTTGAGATTCGGTCTGACCATCCCGGTCAGAGTTCTGCCATGTGCATTTACAACTCCAACATACCTGATACTTTTTGATAATTTTAGAATACTTTGACATTGTTTTCTGTATTTTATTACAGCATCTTTCCATTTTTCCGCCGGAGTTTTGATCATGATAAAATCATTTTTTTGAAATTAATAAGGATATTGAATGATTGCAATTCTTAGAACTATGTCATGGTTTGTTTTGAATTAGACTCTTTTTCTAGTTTTTTCTTCAATTCCAAATTTTCTTTTAATAATTTGTCATTTGCAGTTTGAAGTGTTTCTACAGAATTTTGTCTAGTGTATAACGGATGTCCTGGTGGAATTACTTCTGAATTCATGGATAGTAAACCTGATGCATGTTGTTGATACATGTGTTGAAATCCTTGAAGTTTTTGATTAACTGTCTCAGCATCCTGTAAAAATTGTTTCCTCATAGGATTTTCATTAATTTTAAACATGGAGTTTGGTAATCCTGGTGGCAATCTTGGAAATTGGAATGCTAGATGAGGAATATTTGGATTTAATCCATAAAGGTCCTGTAGGTGTTTTATTACTAAATTATCCATAAATATGCTGATTATTTGCCATATTTGTGGCTTGCTTTAGTCATTTGATAAACTCTTTAGCTAATTCTGGGGAGTTTTAGCTCAATTTGAGCTGATCGGAGATCCTTATAGATTCGCAAATTTGATCGCTAACA
>JAOUAY010000199.1 GCA_029860565.1 Candidatus Nitrosopumilus sp. | reverse complement strand
ACAAAATAAGATATACATTGGAACTGTCACCAGAATCTTACGTTTCTGGTCTTAAGATCTAATGTGTTTTCTCATTTCGTAATCCTAATGGAGATTATGAAAATGATAAGATTATTTTGAAATTCTTTTATCTTTATTTTTACGATGAAAGTCCACCATTTCCTTTAGGTCTTTTCTCCAATCATGAAACACACTAAGTTCGCCTGCAGCACTGTTTAACATTTCATCAAATTTCTTAACTTTTTTTTCGAGAATTTCTAATCTTTCTTCAATTTTTTTATATTCAGGATCAAATTTTCCTTTTTTTGAATCTAAGAAATCTTTTAGCCCTTCAGACTTTGTGATTAATTCTTTCCTGAAATCTTCGTTCCCCTAGTGTGGTAAATTCGATGGTTGGGACATTTACGTGAATTTGGAATAATGACAAATCTGTCCCTCGAAATTTTTTTTGAATACGATTGAAAGCTTCTTGATAAGTAACAAGTACATCATCTCCATTATCGTAATTAAGCGATATTTTTTTGTAAATCTTGATGATATGTTCAATTGCAGACTTTGCATCATTAATGTCCTTAATTTTTTTCCTAATCACAATTATCCAATTAAATTCACTAGAATTTATGATGATCTTCTAAAACCATAAAAGAGTCCACTAAATCATCTTAATTAGTTCTCTTTATTTTCTAATTTTTTTTAATTATTTTCATAATCTTAGATAGGATTACACAACAATAATTATCAAAGAATATGTTCATTTTTAGGAGTAATTTTTTAGAATAGATTTGAAGACTAAAATTACCTCGTCAATTTTTGCCAGGTCAAAATTTAGTTCAGTAATCAATAATATCGTATAATTTCCTATTGGCATGGAAATTTTTTCAGCATAACTTCTTTTAGAAATTACATAACTTACTGGCCCATATAATTCATCATAGTCTTTTCTCATATCTAGATCCAATTTCAATTGCATGTACATCATTTTACGCATATCCTCTGTACCAATTATAGTTGTATTTTTTTTAAAACCACCAGCAATTAGATTTCCTAAACTGTTTACTACTCCAATAAATGTTACATTATCATTTTCTAATATTAGATTACAATTTTTTTCTATTTCAGCTAATTTGTTGCTTGGTAAAAGGGACACCTTTGTTTACCTCCATTGTTGTTCAAAAGATCTTATGATTTGATCTATAAACGTTTTCAAAAAGAGGTTTCCCAATATTTCATAATTCCTATACAAGATTATTCTTCATCTTAGATAGGATTATGCTGATTTTTTAAATTAAATTAATTCCAAAAATGTTCTTTCATGACGTGTTGTTCCAACTTAGAGATAGGTACTATTTTTCCACAGATTTTACATTAAAATGATTCAGATTCATTTTCAGGCATTCTATTATTGTTGATTATGTGGATGACAAAGACACTGACATTTCTCACCAGTACACAAATCATGTTTATTCATGATGCATTTGGAACTAAAATCACGTAAAGGAGTCTGTTTCCAGATCGAATTATTTTCTACAACGGTTTCATCAACTTTTTCAATCAAAGATGTAAAATTTTTCAGTTTGGTTTCTTTGAGAAATCTATTCAGATAATACTCATGTTTTTCTCTGGCTTTTTCAGTTCTGATACCACTCAAAAATAACTGATAGCACTTCTCAGACATGGGTTTTAGATATGAATAGAATCCATTTAATTATTGTAGCACGATAGATACCCACAAATTTATCTATTATTGCACAGCATTATGGCAAAATTTTTTGGAACTAATGGAATTCGTGGAGTTTTCTCTGAAGACTTTACGTTGGAATTTGTTCATGATATGACCTTGGCAATTGGAACTTATTTTGGAAAAGGACCTGTGTTGATTGGTTTTGATGGACGAGAGTCAAGTCCAATTATTTGTAAAGTTGTAACTTCTGCTCTTAATTCAATAGGAATTGATTGTTACGTTGCAGGAATTATTCCTACACCTTGTCTTGAATTTGCAGTAAAGACTTTGGGTTATTCTGGAGGATTAATGATTACTGCATCTCATAATCCTCCACAATACAATGGAATCAAACCTGCTGCAAAAGACGGAGTTGAAGTTTCACGTGAAGATGAATTAATAATTGAAGATATCTATATTCACAAAAGTTGGATAAAGAATCCTGAGAAATGGGGCACTACTGGAATTGAAGAAAAAACAATTGAAACATATCTTAAAGGCGTCATATCACATGTTGATTCTAAACTAATAGAATCAAAACATTTCAAAGTTGTTTTGGATTTGGGTAATGGTGCACAAGCAGTATCTGCACCGGAACTTTGTAAAATATTACAGTGTGAAACATTTCTTGTGAACCAAAATATTGATGGTACATTTCCGGGACGCGGATCAGAACCAACTCCACAAAATCTTTCAGAACTTTCAAAGATTGTATTAGAAAACAAAGCAAACGTTGGAATTGCATTTGATGGAGATGGAGATAGAAGTATTTTCTGTGATAACAACGGTGATATCTTAA
>JAOUAY010000045.1 GCA_029860565.1 Candidatus Nitrosopumilus sp. | reverse complement strand
AACTCTTGTTCTTTCTCTCTCAAAGTTACAAGAACTTGATTTTTTGATTCTTTTTGTTTTTCTAATTCTTGAATTTTTGTTTCTAATTCTTGAAATTCTGAATTTAAGGAATTTTCTTCTTCATTAAGACGATTAGATTGAGATTTTTCCCCACCATCTTGGGTTTGTAGTGTGGTTAATTGTGACGATTTATCACGGTATTCATTCATAATTGTAGTATACAGTTTTTCAATATCAGATTTTTTGATGTTGATTCTAGATAATTCATTTGCAATACGATCTTGTTCTCCACCAACATAATTTTTCTCAACAATTGTAATGCGCTCTTGTAACGATACGATATGAGATTCGCCAGTACTTACTTCAGATTCAATAGTATCATTTCTCAAGGTTAAATCAGATATTCTTTTTGTTAGTTGTTCTTTCATTTTTAGAGCAGAGTCAATTCTCGATTTTAGATTGGTATGATTTTCATTTGTAGATGTAAGGGAGTTTTCAGAAATTGAAAGCCTGTCATCATACGATTGAATTGAATCTTCTAATTTTTTTAAAGAATGTTTTTTCTTGAGCAAGTATTTTTTAATTATGCTAATAGATTGGAATAACCCATCAATATCACTACTCATAGAGATAAGTTTTGTGAGTTTTGAAATTTTTGAATTTATATCAATTACAACAGTGCCACCCTTGGCCTCAAAATATTCACCATCAAGAGTCACAGATTTGTAACCTAATTGAGAAATATTGTAAGCAGATTCTCTATTCTCAGTAAGCACAATATTTCCAAATAGGAATGTTTTGAGTGCAGAATAGGCAGGATCACAGGTCACATAATTAGCAAGAATGCCTATAACTCCAGATGCCTCAGGTAAAGAAAGTTTGAATTTAGGAATAGCATCCAACGGAATTATCTTTAGTTTTGGAAGTTTTTTACTTCTAGCAACTTCAGCAATCCCAAGCAATGTTGCAAAATCTTTTACAACAATTGCTTTTATCCAATCAGAACTTACTGCCAAAACAGAACGTTCGTATTGTTTATCCCATGAAATCATTTCGTATACCAATCCTTCTATACCAAGTTTATCGGCATCCTCTTTTAATTTAGCAACAGTATAATCTTCATGCATGAATCCTTTCACAGTTTTAATTTTTGATTCATATTGATTTGCAGCCTTGCTAGATTTTTCTAAGATTAATCCCAATTCATCCATGTCGTTATGTATCTTAGACTTTCTCGCATGTAATTTTGCAATCCTAGATTTTAATTCAATGATAGAAGCATCATGATTAGTCATCATCGACTCTAACTGTGATTGATAGCCAATGAGTTTAACGATACTTTCTTCCAATTCATTAAATTTTGTAGAGTTGACATAAATTTTATTTTTAGATTCTTCTTTCTCATGTTCTGCTTTAGAAAGTTTTAGTTTGGCATCATTAAGTTCAATAGTAAGGAATTTAATTTTATTATCAATTTCAGATTTCTTAGATGCAGCTTCAGATTGTTCAGTGAGTATTTTATTTCTTTGAAAATCAATTATCTCCAAATCATCATTAATTTTATTTTTCTTTAGATTAGTTTCGTTAATAGATTCTTTTATTTTTAGAATTTGTACACTAATGTTATCTCTAGTTTTATCTATGCCAGCAATCTCTGTTTTAATTTCAGGAATTCTAGAATTGATTTGTTCCAATCGTTTCTTGGATGCAGAGATTGCACTATTGTCAATCTCATATTGTTCCATTGCAGAACTTATTTCAACATCAAGGGAAGATTTTGCTTGACTATAATCATCAGCTTTTGTCATCAACTGTGTTTTTTCAATTTCCAGAGAGCTAATTTCAGCCCTTAAAACACATCTTTCGCCATCAAATGTTGTAATTTCAGATACAAGTGCAGATAAAGTAGACTCTTTTGTGGCTTTTTGACTTAAAATCACCTTCATCTTGTTAGCTGCGGCTATAGCCTTGTATCGATTTAACTCGCGCTCTAATAGATCATGACGTAATTTTTGATTTCTTTCTTCTTCAAGTTCATCAATTCTTTTTTTAATTTCACCCATTTTTGCCAGAGCAATCTCCAACCTCCTATCGGCTTCATCTAGTTGCTTTACAGATTCTACTTTTTTGTCATCAAAATAAGACAAGCCAATTAAATCCTCAATGGTTTTTCTTTTTTCTTCTGATGTGAATTCAGAAATTCTTGTCACAGTTCCTTGCTGTACAGCATTAAGTTGTCCCAAACCAGCATTTGCCATATCCAATAAATCAAGAATGTGGCTTCGGTTTGTTTTCTTTTTATTTAGATAGTATGTATTTTCACCATTTGCATCAAGCTCTCTTGTAATTTCAACAATGTCAGCGTCAACAGGAATTTTTCTATCAGAATTGTCAAAATGTACACTAGATCTTGCCATTTTAGGTCCACGTCGATTTCCTTCAATATCATGAATTAAAGATCGTAGTTTATCGACTCTCATTACTTTTGGTTTGTTTTCACCCATTGCAAAAATAATTGCATCCAAGATGTTACTTTTTCCAGACCCATTAGGTCCAGAGATCGACACCAAGCCAGGTTCAAACTGAACTGTAGTATTCTTAAACCCAAATGATTTGAAACCAAAGATCTCAACTTTTTTAACATGAACCAATGGTAATTATTTCTCAGTACGTGGGATAATCGATGGTTAACAAGTTTAGTTGACAGAATTGCATAATTTTTCTTGTTATGTTATCATATTTTTCGTAGTGGTTGTAATCGTACAATTATTTTTAAAGAAATGATCGTAAAACTATGCCTATCTATAATTACTAAGTGAATATTCTTAGTGCATGGTCAAGCTAGGACTTATTCAAACTACACTACAAAGTACAAATCAAAAAAGAATTTTCAACGTATCAAAAATTTTAAAAAAATTAGGAGAAAAAGACACAGAAATAGTGTGCCTCCCAGAGCAATGGCTCAAGAAAAATGAGATCAAAGATTTTGATGTGGAATTTTCAGATTTTAAAAAAATTGCAAAGGAGTTCTCCATGACAATAATACCAGGAGCATTTTATGAAATCACAAAGAAGCACACATCAATAATTGCTCCAATAATTGGCCCAAAAGGAGAATTCGTAGGTAGACAAGAGAAAATACATCCGTTTGACTATGAAAAAAACAATGTAAAGCCTGGAAATGAGGCTAAAATTTTCAATACTGCCTGTAAATTCGGAGTAGTGATTTGTTATGACATGGTGTTTCCTAATGTTGCCAACACATTGGTGAAAAAAGGAGCCCAAGTTCTATTTTCACCAAGTAGAATAGTCAGGAGAGGAATTGAGCCTTGGCAGATGTATGTTCAAGTAAGAGCATTAGAAAATAGAATACCCATCTTGGCAGCAAATGTTGAGAATCGAAGATTTGGAGGCAATAGTCTCATTATAGATTTGACTGAAAACAACAAAGTAGTAACAACTAAGGTTATGAAATTAAATGGTGAATGTGGAACAAGTAAAGAATTTGATTTAGACAAATATGAAAAGAATAGAAAAGTAAGATTTTCAGATTCAAATAAATTTCAGTGATTAGTCACCGGCAACAAACTTTTCACATGCAGTTTTTGCTTGAACGTCAGAAGTTTGCTCGATTGGGTGTTTCATCAGATATGCACTGGCAGGTTTTATTGGACCTCCAATTCCCCTATCAAGTGCGATTCTTGCCAATCTAATCGCATCAATTACAATTCCTGCAGAGTTTGCTTTGTCATCTACTTCTAAACGAACTTCCATATTGTAAGGAATATTTGCCCATTGACGACCCTCAATTCTCATAAACATAAGTTTGGTATTACCCAAAAATGGAATAAAGTCAGAAGGGCCAACATAGATTTGATCATCATCCAATCTTTCTTTCAGTTGGCTTTGAACACTTTCTGTTTTAGATATTCTCTTTGATACAAGTCTATCTTGTTCTTTCATGTTTAGAAAATCAGTATTTCCTCCAACGTTGATTTGATATGTTTTTTCAATTTTTGTTCCTCTGTCACTACACAGTTTGGCCAAAGTTCTATGTACAATGGTAGCACCCACTTGGCCTTTGATATCATCTCCAATGCAAGGTATGTTTTTTTCTTGGAATTTTTTAGCCCAAGTTTCATCAGATGCGATGAATGAAGGGATACAATTTACAAACGCAGTATTTGTTTCAAGACAAATTTGAGCCCAAAATGCAGTTACCTTGTCAGATCCAACAGGCAAATAAGATACAATAATTTCAGCACCAGTGTCCTTGAGTACTTGTTTTACTTCCGCTGTAAGTTCTTCATTAGTTTTAGTACTTTTAAGAGGATTGATTTTATTTTCTACCCAGATTCCAACTCCATCTAATAACGGACTCTCATAGACTTTAGCATCAGTTTTTGGCATGATATCGTTTGGAACCCAATTAACCATGTTAGGAGATTCATAAATTGCATCGTTGAGTGGTTTGCCAACTTTATTTTCACCTACATCAAAACCACAAACAAAATCAATATCGTGAATACCATAACCAGCTAATTTATCATGGATGATTCCTGTAATTTCTTGAGAAGGGTTTTGTCGATAGTATTCAATTCCCTGAATTAATCCTGAAAAACAATTACCAATGCCAACTAATGCAACTTTTATTCTATCAGCCATATACAACACATCGTGGTCAGACGGGTTTATAGTTTTCTTAGATTATAGAAAAAAGGTTGGATTAAAGGCAGAATTTTATACTTGACACAGCAAATCAAATTATGATAGACCCAGGTCGTCCAGTAAAAGATATAGAAATAAATTCAGACACTTCAATAGAAAAAATTTTTGAAGAGCTATCTCAATCAGGAGGATTTGAATCGGTAAATCTATCAGACGGATTAGAAATTCTAACAGAAATGATTTCAGACAAACAATGTTTGAGATTTATTTCATTTGTAGGTGCAGTTATTTCAACTGGGCTAAGAGGTATTATCAAAAATATGATTAAAAACAAATGGTTTGATGTAGCCATAACAACATGTGGAGCATTAGATCATGACATTGCAAGACATTTTTCACATTACAAAGAAGGATCTTTTACAATGGACGATATGGAATTAGCTAACCAAAACATTCACAGATTAGGAAACGTACTCGTTCCGATGGACAGTTACGGTCCACTCATTGAAGAAAAAATGCAGTTGTTTTTAGAAGAAGAATATCAGAATGGAGTAAAAGAGATGACCACTGCTGAAATATGCAAGATGATTGGAAAACATCTCGGTGAAGATTCATTTCTTTATTGGGCATACAAAAACGACATCAATGTTGTAGTTCCAGGTATAATGGATGGTGCAGTAGGAAGTCAAATTTGGTTATTTACACAAAAACATAATGATTTCAAGCTAAACATGATAGGAGATGCAAATCTTCTTTCAGGATTAATCTTCAAAGCTGAAAAATCAGGGGCATTCATGATCGGTGGAGGAATTTCCAAGCATCACACATTATGGTGGAATCAGTATAGAGAAGGATTAGATTATGCATTTTACATCACAACAGCACAAGAATTTGATGGAAGTCTAAGTGGAGCATTGGTAAGAGAAGCAATTTCGTGGGGAAAAGTAACACAAATAGCAAAACAATCAACACTTCATGCAGAAGTGACAACAATTTTGCCATTTATTTATGCAGCACTGATTTCAAAATTACAAAAATAGATTTAGAATTAGACAAAAGATATTATTTGATTGATATGCAAAATATGTGATGTCTCCTAAAATAAGAATTAGAGAATTAAAGTCACTCGATTTAGAAGGAGGTTATCTCATTGATGGATTTCCATCTGTAGGGTTTACTAGTGCAATTGCAACTGAATCAATGATTCATACATCACAGTTTGAATTAGCAGGAGTAATTGATTCAGAAAGTTTTCCACCAATCAGTGTTGTAAAAAATGGAAAACCCAATTTCCCAACGAGAATTTTTGTCAATGAGGGTTTGAAAGTTGGAATATTTTTGTCATTTCTTACTCTTGATCAATCATTACATAGAGTCACAGCTAAAACAATGTTGAAATGGGCAAAAGAACACAAAATTGGATTAATTATTAGCAGCGTTGCAATCAAATCATCTAATAATGATAAAGAGATTATTGGAGTTGGAAGTACCGATGTTGCAAGAGCAAAAATTAAAGAAGCAGGTTTGAAAATTTTAGACCATGGAACAATACCAGGGATTCCAGGAATGTTACTAAATGAAGGAAGTATGTCAAAACAAGATGTAATTGTGATAATTTTTCATACAGATGGAAAAGATCCAGATTTTAAATCAAGCGCACAACTATGCATGGCAATATCTAAATTAATTCCAGAGACTTCATGCGACATTCCATTACTGCAAAAAGAAGCTGAGAAAGCAGAAATAGTGATAAAAGAAACACAAGAAGAATCAAAGCATCTTAAAAATTCCATGTATAGATAGAATTTTTTTTAATTATGTTTATTTTGTAATTTGATAGACAATATCAGAAGACAATGATTCAGATCCTAGAATTTGCTGTGTTAGTCATTGTGGTTTCAGCATCAGGAGTTATGGCCCCAGGACCACTTTTTGCAGCAAATATATCGTATGGATTGCGAGACGGTGTAAAATCAGGCATCAAAATGGCAATTGGTCACACAATTGTTGAGTTTCCTTTAGTAATTTTGTTAGGGATCGGGGTATTTTCTTTAGAAATATTTCCGGAATTCAGAATATTAATTTCCATATTTGGAGCAATTACACTTTTTGCATTTGCGTTTATGCAAATTAAAACTGTATTACAGAAAAAAGAAGACATCATATCAAATCCAAAACAAGGCCCGCTAGTTACAGGAATTGCATTAAGTGCATTAAATCCATTTTTTATTATTTGGTGGTTGACAATTGGATTCAAATTAATTTCAGATGCAATGTTAATTTGGGCATTTACAGGCATACTAATTGTATTTGTAATGCACATCTGGATGGATTTTGTGTGGTTAGGAGGAATTTCATTTCTTGCCTCAAAAAGTTCAAAAATTATTTCCAACAGAAATTACAAGGCATTAATGATAGTACTAAGTTTAATGTTAGTTTATTTTGGAATTACATTTTTGGTGGACATTGTACCTTAACCACAATCTAAAATTTCTATTTCAGATTCACAACTATCAATGAATAAATCAATTTTTTCAACAATAATTTCACAAAATTCAGGATCAAGAGACTGTTCATATGAAGAGATGTCATTGACAATTAGAATATATTCAATTCCACAAGAATTTCCAGTGAAACTAATTATTATTCCAATAAATAAAATTCCAAATAGAATTAAAGTTAAATTTTTTAAATTAATTTTTTGTAATATCAATTTCCATTGTAGAAACATTACGTTGTTTTCCATCTTGGGAAGTTAAAGAGTCAGATGAAATTCTTACGTCACTGATCACATACCCTACAGAATTCATTCGCTTAGTAATCATTTGGGAAACATCAACTGCTTGCGTAATTCGTTTTCCTCTAGCTTTGATAGTAACTGTAGTTCGAGTTGAAAGTTGAGTTAAAGTTGCAGAAACATAAGTCATTATTGGTTTAGTGCCAACAAATATCACATCACGTTCTTCAGGTGCGGGGCGAGAGTCAGGAGTTTCGCCAGAAGTTGGTTCTGGTGTTGGTTCTGGTGTTGGTTCTGGTGTTGGTTCTGGTGTTGGTTCTGGTGTTGGTTCTGGTGTTGGTTCTGGTGTTGGTTCTGGTGTTGGTTCTGGTGTTGGTTCTGGTGTTGGTT
>JAOUAY010000198.1 GCA_029860565.1 Candidatus Nitrosopumilus sp. | reverse complement strand
CCGTAATACAATTTGGAACAGCGCCCCAATTGTAAAATAAGGAAAATGCGTTTTCGTTTGTAAAATCAAGAATTTGTCCAGTATAAACTACTTCTATGAAAAATATAATTACATTGATAATAATTAAGGCATAAGTTACAGTTGGTTTGAATCCTGGAGGATGTGGATTCTCATCTCTTAATGGAAACATAGATAGTTTGATTTGATAAAAATTGTATAATAAGATTATTCAATTTTATTAAAAAATAAGATGAGAAACTGATATCAAGATGACTCCATTGTTTCTCACCTAACTATGGCTTGTATAGTATTACTATTGTATAGTAGATAAAAACAAAATTGGTATATTAGTTATTTGTACTGGTTTATCATTAGAAATTATTCTTAAGACTTATTCTAAAAAGATAGAAAGATTTTGCAATAACAAATTCATTAAAATATTTTTAATAAAAAGAAAAAAAGGTTTAGGAACTTAATTTTTTACAGAGTTTTTCGCCTTGTTTTGTTGGAATAGCATCTCCTTTAAGGACACCTGGACCATTATGAACCATAACAAAGAATTTACCATCACACAAATCATCAATCTTATCGGTTAATGGTAATGTTGGACCATGATCATTGTGTGGATTAACATCACCATCATCATAGATTCCTTGTATAATACCAAGTGCTGGAATGACTCTCATTTGAGCATCATCTTCAATTGGTGCTTTCCATATGTTAAGAACATGTGGCATACCATCAAGTGCAGCATCATGAAGATGTACTCCAGTAACATTATCAGAGTCAGTACCCTCATGAGGTATGGTCTGATAACCAGTTAAATCCATATTATCAATTTGGATTTTATACTTTAGATTCTCACCATTTTTGTCAAGCCAGAATGAAGCTTTACAATCCCAGTTTGTTCCCATTCCAAGATTAACTTGATAACAATCAGCTGTAAAATCTGCTTTTTTCTTGAATTTGAGTTTTTTGTCCTCATTATCATGATCTTTGTCTGCTACTGCTTGAGGAAGTTCTCCCATTGCAACAACAGATAAAGAAAGAATTGCAGCTAGAGAAAATACTAGCACGTTTGTTTTTGTTTGCATTATCAATAATTTTTAGTTTTTTTATAAAACGGATCTGGGTTATTCGTCGAATGTACCAGTCAGATTACAATAATTTTACGTTTGACAAGATTCTCAATAATATTTAGAAACTCATCATCAGAAATTTTTTCTTCATACCATCATGGGTAAAAACTTCCGCAAAAGAAAACT
The DNA here is from genome assembly GCA_029860565.1 of Candidatus Nitrosopumilus sp. GTDB lineage: Archaea > Thermoproteota > Nitrososphaeria > Nitrososphaerales > Nitrosopumilaceae > Nitrosopumilus. The sequence goes on along the minus strand of JAOUAY010000198.1, from coordinate 1,267 downwards.
GTGAAATTATTAGTAAAGAAAATAAAAATCCACAGAACAGTATTGAAGATTAAGTTAGTGTCTTAGAAAGAGTTGATGATGTCTTCGAATCCGGATATTGGTTTTTCAAGTAAGCCTGGCCTATAGTCTTCAATTAATCTATCTATAACATTTCTTGCTTTAATATGATATCTCTTTTTGAGTTGAACAAGTTTGATTTCAACCAATCCATCTTCAACAAGTTGTGATAGATAAAGTGAAACAGTAGATGGTGATTTTTTAACTTCTCTAACTAACTGAGAGAATTCTAATCCATTGTTTTTGATTAATGCAAGTAATAAATCACGTGGAGTTTGTTTTCGTAAGGCTTTGATTACAATAGATTCATCTTCAGTGATTTGAGGCGGATAGAATCTTACTTGTCGTGGTCCACGAATAACTTTAACAACTCCATTTTTTTCTAATTTTTCCAAGTAATGACTTAATACTCCATTTTTCAAACCAGATGAACGCATAATTTCACGAAATTGAATTCCGGGATTTTGTTCAATAATTTGTTGAATTTGTGAATCTCTATTAGTCATTTCTAAACACTCCTAACGCCAATAGTCCCAATGTAATAAATGTCAATAAATGTCCTATTTCTGAAAGTGGTATTTCACCAAAATCATAGATGAAAGGCCATGTAGCATCAACAAGCAATATAATTTCAGCTGCAATAAAATTTGTAAATGCAATAGCACTAAGTAAAAGTCGTTTTGTTCTTAATCTATAATATGCAAATCCTGCAAGTATTGAAATGAAAACTGCAAGTGTAATTCCTCCAATATGTAAAAAAATGTGAGCTAAATGATAACCATGTAACAAGTGAGGGGCAATTATCGGTAAAGCCAAAATTGCTATAACTCCAGTAACTACAATAGAGAATAGGGTTGATTTTCTTTCAACTATATTCTCAGGCCTAAACAATGTAATGAAATTTACAGTTTTACAGATTTAAAGCGACTGGTTCATTGTTCGAATAGATATAGATCAAATACGAATGACTCCTTTTTGGATTAAAAATTCCAAGCCTTGAACAAATGTCTCATCATCAATTTGACCATCTGCCCACCAAGCTGCATTATTTTTAATCCAAGATGGAATTTCTTGAGATTCTAAAGTTTCTTGTTGAGTTTCAGGAATTACAATAATTTGATTTTTAATCAGATATTCAATTCCTTGAATGAACGTACTATCATCAATTTGTTCTTGAGACCACCATAATGCATTATTTTTAATCCAGTTA
>JAOUAY010000044.1 GCA_029860565.1 Candidatus Nitrosopumilus sp. | reverse complement strand
CTTACTGGGTTGAATCTGATGACCAAGGACGAATTGTTTTCAATGAACAAACTGCTAACAATATTTCTGTAATGGATCCAAAATCTCAATCTCTTGTAGAATATCATGTTCCTTCAAAGAATCCTTACTGGGGTGACTGTGATCCTGGAACTGGTATAACGCTATCTGATTGCGGCGTTGCTCAAATCTTTGATTTCACTGTTGATGGTGAAAAAATTTGGTTTACTGAGTGGGTTGAAAATAATATTGGAGTTGTTGATACTTCTGTTCCTTTACCTCTTGAAATTCAATTTGAATCTAATTCCATAACCCTTACACCTGGAAATTCACAAAACTTTGACTTTGTTGTATTATCTAAATCTCAACAAGATCTGTTTGATGTTTCATTGATTTTATCTTCTACTCGTGACTTTCTGAGTATTGATTCCATTGACAACTCTCCTCAAATATTTCAATTAGATTCTGATGCATCTCGTCTAATCTCTACAACTATTCGTGCTTCTGAAGATGCTATACCTGGTACATACAAAGTATTACTTGGTACACAATTATCTGACATAGCAATTAGCAAATATGTTACAGTGACAATAGAGTGATACCCAATTTAGATTCCCAAATTGGGATTACAGTATACAGTACACAATTTACTGGTATTGGAGGAAAAATTAGAGTTGAACCTAAAGATTTTCAAGTGACTGAATTAATTTCTGTAAAAGCGCAAAATTCTATAAATGATCAAAATGGTTATGCTGTGTATAAATTAAAAAAGAAAAAAATTGACACTAATCATGCACTATCTGGAATTTTTAAACAAAAGGGAATACGTCTTAAGTCTCTTGGATTAAAAGATGCATCAGCCATTACGGAACAATTTGTATGTTCAGGAAATAAAGGAAGGACCATAGAATATTTTTCAACTGAAAAATATTCTTTAGAAAAAATTGGATTTGTTAAAAAACCATTGTCAAAAAAAGACATGATTGGAAATCATTTTAAATTAAAAATAACAGGATGTCAAAATGGATTATCTACATTTACAGAATATGATAAAATTCTAAATTTTTATGGTTATCAACGCTTCGGATCAAAAAGACCTGTAACTCATTTGATTGGGAAGGCTATTCTGCAGAGAGATTTCAAAAAAGCTGTTAGTTTGATTTTATCCTTTACTTCTACATATGATTCAAAAGAAAATACTGAGATTCGTGAAAAACTTTCAGATGAGGAAAATTATGAAAAATACTATGACAAAGTTCCATTCCAGATGGATATTGAACGAATGGTTCTAAAAGAAATGATTGAACACGGTGAGCCCATTCGTGCAATTCGAATCATCCCTGTATCGTTAAGACGATTTTACATTCAGGCGTACCAATCTTTCATCTTTAATCAGTCTCTAAGTGCTGCTTTTTTAGATGGCGAGAATCTATTTGAGGCACAATCCGGTGACGTTTGTTTTGATTCTCATGGGATTATTGGAAAATATGTTAAAGGATTGGAGCAGAATTTGGCATTACCTTTTGTTGGCTATTCGTATTACAAAAAAACAAGATTTAATTTTCAAATTTCTAAAATATTAGAACGAGAAGAAGTTTCCCCCAAAGATTTTTTCATTAAAGAAATGCAAGAAGTAAGTAGTGAGGGTGGTTTTAGACAAGCTGCAATTAACTGTTCTAATCATTCATCACATGATAACGTGGTTGAATTTTCATTATCTCGAGGATCTTTTGCAACAATTTTGTTAAGAGAAATAATGAAACCAGAAGATCCGATTATTGCTGGTTATTGAGTTCTAATTCTATTTTTTTAAATGTCTTTAAGTTGACATATTTTTAATAAAATGTTAATTATGTGTACAAGAGATTTGTGTTAATTAATTGTAATGTTGAGGAAGAGTCATCTCTTTATTCATAAATAAAAGAATATTCGAAGTCAAAAAATATCTCTAATTTTTGATAACATCTATGATGTTGCAACTAAATTTATCTTTGGTATTTGTGTACAAATTAATGAAACCATTATTACTAAAATAAGAAAGCTTCAAAAAATTATAAGTATGATTTCTTTGTAGAAGAACTTATTTTCTTTTAACTATTGCCAACCCTATTCCCAAAATGACTATTCCTACAATTGAAATTTGTATGCCATAAGTAATCCAATCGGGATTTGAATACATAAATGATGATTCCGGTCCTACTATTGACTGTCCTTGAAGGTGAAAGATTAAACCAAAAATCATTATGATGAAACCTATTATGGTCACAATTTTCCCTTTTTCCATGAATTCCTTCTTGACTTCTAATAAAAAAGGGTAAACAGAATTGATGATTTGACCAAATGATTTTTGGATTTGGTTTTTAATTATTTTCTTAAGAGTTCATACAATGAGTAATTGGAATGATGTGCAAGAATCTAATAGCCATGGTCATATGGGATTGATTCTATTTTGTGCTTCAGCCTCACTTGCAATTGTTTTATTTTTAATTTTTCATCCTCAAATTGACTCTATTAACAAAGAATCTCCAATCTTGATTAATCTCATGTTTGTCCCTGCAATGGCTGTAGGTTTTCTTTATGGCATTAGGATTACTGAGCGAGCTGTAAAACCATCAGAAATTCGTAGTCCAATTAAAAGATCAATTGTCAAAATGTTTTTGTTCTTTTTTGTTATTGGTGGTATGTTTAGTTCTGTAAACTTTGCAATAAATGGTGGTAGTATCATGCCTGATGTTAAAATCTTAGAGGATGGTCTTTTACCTTGGCTACATGATTTTGTTATGGCAAATGGCGGTGCTACTTTTCTAATTATAACTAGCATTGGTTTGATGGCAGCTGCCACCAAAAGAATCGTTGGAATGGATACTGGATTTGTGAATAGAGTAGTATCTTTTGTTGGAACTTTTGTATTCTTTACCATGCTTGTTTTAAGTTTCACAAAATCCGATCCAACATCATCAGGTGTTTTCTTGTATACCTTTTATCAAGCAGGGATTGTTGGTGGTGCGTTTTATGCAATGAATAGACTTACTAAAAACCAAAACATGTTAGAAGACTATTCTAATGGATTCTAAACTATTTCCACGTTGAGGGGTCTACAAAAATTCCTGATGCCTCATTATTGATTCTATCTCTATATTTTATACACTCGTCAGCTTTAAAATCATCATTTTTACACTCATTGAATTCTGCTGTATTGTCCCTTGCAATATTATCTGCAAATAAAACATCCCCTCCAATTGCTAATCCTATGAGTGCAATTGCTGCAAGACTTGCTGAAACCACGATCATAGAATATCCTACCTTTGCATGATTGTGCGGGTCTTTCATTTACGAGAAATTTATAACTCTTGAATTTAATCTTTTCAAGTTACGATTTTGCGATCAAATTAATAATATTAGCATGTTTTTTGGGAAAAACTGAAAAGAAAGTACTCAAAAATACCTTCATTGAGCATTCAAATTCTTCAATATGAGTTTCTTGGGCCTATTCGGCTTGAAGAATGGGGGCCTCCAATGGAAAAATTGGTTTATCTGATTCTTTCAGAAGATAAGGACAAATTCAATATTCTTTTTGTTGGTGAATGTGACAAGACTGACGATGAATCCTTTTTTGTTAAACATCCAAGTTACAAATGTTGGATACAGCATTCAGGATCTGAAAAATCATTGTATCTAGCAATACTGCCAATGTTTGAATCAAATGATGACCGAAGAAAAAATGTACTTAATAAAATAGTGACTAGTTACAAACCTACGTGTAATTCTGTAAATACTGCTAAGGTAAAACCTGATTATGTTATAAGAAAATCAGAAAAAACAAATTCAGAACCTGAAAAATTTTCATGTCTTTGTTGTGGGTCTGAAATGAAACCTGAACAAATTCTTGAAAAATCTACATTGTTTCGATGCATTGGCTGTGGATTAAGTGACACAAAGATTAATTCTTAACTTTATTTTGAACATCAAATAATTGTAAAGTTAACAAATCTATTGCTTTTTTCAAATGTTGAAATTCATTGATTGAATGCATTTGACCTTCTACTAATGCTCTTTGAATTTTGATTGAATTTTTTTGATACTCATCTGATGCAACAATTTCCATGGCGTTGAGTTTTGATAATAAATTATCTAGATCTTTTAACATTTCATCTGATGGTTTGTGTTTATCCATAATTGCCTAAACCCTTTTTGATATATGAACCGTTACAAAAGTTCCTCATCAATCTTTTGAAATGGATCTATGTATTGTCGACATGTACATGTGGGAATTTGACATTTTCCTACCTTGATAATTGAGCTACTGTTTTGATTTGGAATGTGTGCTTCGTCAGTATGATGGCATCTGTTACAATTCATATCACAAAACCTATTTTTCCATTATTTAAGGGAAAGATCAGGGAATTAAAACTGCCCTTGCCTCAATTTCTGAATCTTTTAGTTTTTTGAGTGCTTCATTTGCCTTTTCTAGTGGAAATGTTTGAGAAATCACTTCAATGTTTTTTTCATCACATATCTTGATGACTTGCTCCATGTCTTTTGTTGAACCTATCAATGTACCTCTAATTGTTTTTTCTTCAAATGCCATGAATGTTGGATTTTTTCCTACTGTTGCAATCACTACTAATCCTCCTTTCTTCACTGATTTTATTGCAGTATCTGTGACGATATCTGCTGGTGCAAATACTATGGCCGCATCTAACATCCCATGTTTTTCTTTTAATGTATCCAAAAATTCCTGCTGATTTTCTGAAAACACCATTACGTCGATTGCACCAAGTCTTTTTGCAACATCAAGATGATTTTGTGATCTAGAAAATGCAATTACATCACAATTTTCCACTTTTGCAAATTGTACTGCCATGTGCCCTACTCCGCCAATTCCAAAAATTCCAATTTTTTTATTTGGTTTTGGTTCTGAAGCCTTAACTGCTTTGAATGCTGTAATTCCTGCACAAAATAACGGCGCAGCGTATTCAGATTTCATGTTCTCTGGAACTTTGGTTGCAAAATCTTCAATTACTGTAATGTATTCTGTATATCCTCCTTTGAGAGACTCTCCTGTTATTATTGATGATTCACAAAGATACTCTTTTCCTTCTTTACAGTATTGACAGTCTTTACATGCTTCTAAAAGCGGTGTAATGCCAGCTCTGTCCCCCACTTTGAATTTTGTAACCTCATCTCCAATCTGAACTATTTTTCCAACAACTTCATGGCCTGGAACTGTTGGCAGTGTTGGTGGAATTCCTAACTCTTTCCAATCTCCTTCTATCCCGTGAAGCTGTGAATGGCATACGCCACAAGCTTCAATTTTTAATAAAATCTCCTTTGATCTTTTAATTTCGTGTCTGTCAATATGAGCAAGTTTTAATGGGTTTGTCTCAATTTTGGCACATTCAGAAAGTATCATTGCACGCATTTTTTCCATAATTTCACAGATAAAACACGAAATTTTAAGATTTGTTAATTGATTTTTCAATTTCTCTCTATGCGAAATGTTGATTATCGTTGTATTACAAACTCTTAGACTCATATTGATTTCAATTGTATGGGTAAACATCCAGCGGGTGTTGAAATTATCCTCAAACTGATAAATCCGATGGCTAGGGATTGGGATATCCTAAGCAATAGACCAATCTCGTTTTTACACTAAGATTTATTTGCAAAATTGACAAAATGTAAATTATGACTGAAATTTCAGATGAAGATCGTGAAAGGATAAAGTTGTTGCAACTTCTCACAAATTCTAGAAATGAATTTAAGAAACTTTCTTTAGATCAATTAAAACGATTACAAGAATTAATTGAAAAAAAAGATTACAGTCATGACAAAAAGGCACACAAGTCCAAAGTGAAATTACTTGGAAAAATTAATGTCCGAATCTATGAATTAACCGAAGGACGTGGTATCTGGGGATAATTTACTAATTAGGTACTAATATTCAAACGAATTTGATTAACTATGGTTGAAAATAGCCTCATCAATGAAAGTAGTCCGTATTTACTTCAACATGCACATAATCCTGTTGATTGGTATGGGTGGAATGATGAAGCATTAAAAAAAGCAAAAGATGAAAACAAACCAATTTTTCTAAGTATTGGATATAGTGCATGCCATTGGTGTCATGTGATGGCTCACGAATCCTTTGAAAATGAAGATGTTGCAAAATTCATGAATGAAAATTTTATTAACATAAAAGTTGACCGCGAAGAACGACCTGATATTGATGATATTTATCAAAAAGTCTGTCAGATAGCAACAGGTCAAGGTGGTTGGCCATTGAGTATTTTTCTTACTCCTGATCAAAAACCATTCTATGTCGGAACATACTTTCCTGTTTTAGACTCTTATGGACGTCCTGGTTTTGGAAGTATTTGCAGGCAACTGTCGCAAGCATGGGAAGAAAAACCAAAAGATATTGAAAAATCTGCTGAGAAATTTCTTGGTGCACTGCATAAATCTGAAACAATTCAGGTTCCGTCAAAATTAGAACGAACTATTCTTGATGAGGCTGCCCTGAATTTGTTTCAATTGGGTGATGCAACACATGGCGGGTTTGGATCTGCTCCAAAATTCCCTAATGCGGCAAATATATCATTTCTATTTAGATATGCTAAACTTTCAGGACTTGGCAAATTCAATGAATTTGCGCTCAAAACTCTCAAAAAAATGGCCAAGGGTGGGATATTTGATCAAATTGGAGGTGGCTTTTCTAGATATTCCACTGATACAAAATGGTTGGTTCCTCATTTTGAAAAAATGCTTTATGATAATGCTTTGATTCCTGTAAATTATGCTGAAGCCTATCAAATAACACAAGATCCTTTCTATCTTGATGTTTTACAAAAAACCCTTGACTTTGTTTTGCGTGAAATGACTTCTCCGGATGGTGGCTTTTATTCTGCATATGATGCAGACTCTGAAGGTGTTGAGGGGAAATTCTACGTGTGGCAGAAAAGTGAAATTAAAGAAATTCTTGGAAGTGATGCTGATCTTTTCTGTCTTTATTATGATGTAACTGATGGTGGTAATTGGGAGGGAAATAATATTTTATGTAATAATCTTAATGTCTCTACTGTTGCATTTAATTTTGGAATTTCAGAACAAGAGGTTCACAAGATTTTAGCTTCTTGTTCTGAAAAGTTATTAAAAGTTCGTTCTAGGCGAGTTCCTCCGGGATTGGATGACAAGGTATTGGTTTCTTGGAATTCTTTAATGATTACAGCATTTGCAAAAGGATATCGTGTAACAAATGATATTAGATATCTGAATGCCGCAAAAGATTGTATTTCTTTTATTGAAAAGAATCTTTTTGTCAATGACAAACTGTTGCGAACTTACAAAAATGGAACTGCAAAAATTGATGGATATCTTGAAGATTATTCTTATTTTGTCAATGCATTACTTGATGTCTTTGAAATTGAACCTGATCCAAAATATCTAAAATTGTCTTTGAAATTAGGTCATCATTTAGTAAATCATTTTTGGGATTCTGAGAATAATAATTTCTTTATGACCTCTGATGAACATGAAAAATTAATTATTCGTCCCAAGAGCAACTATGATTTATCTCTACCTTCTGGAAATTCTGTTTCAGCCTTTCTGATGCTTAGATTATATCATCTGTCACAAGAACAAACTTTTCTCGAAATTACCATAAAAATAATGGAATCTCAGGCACAAATGGCTGCTGAAAATCCTTTTGGATTTGGCTATTTACTAAATGCCATTTCTATGTATATTCAAAAACCTATAGAAATTACTATTGTCAATACCGAAAACTCTGAAATATGTAAATCCCTTCTTTTAGATTATTTACCCAACTCTATAATGATCACAATTCAGGACTCCTCTCA
>JAOUAY010000197.1 GCA_029860565.1 Candidatus Nitrosopumilus sp. | reverse complement strand
TGTTATTTTATTGATTTATGCGTTTCAAGTGTACAAAAGATACAAAGATCATAATACACATTTGATATTATTTTAGTACAACCACATTTACATGGACATTTTTTTTGTTTCAACATCATTATCTAACTGTAAGTTATTATTTTGTGTTTTAATCTCAAGTTTATTGCTAACAAATTTTTTTGTTTCAATTATCAGAAAAGTGATTATGGATACTCCTACTATCTTCAACCAAGATTCGATTCCAATTGGTTTACTCTGGAAAATTTCATTCATGATAGGAGTATATGTAAAAGTAATTTGCAACAAAATCATAACTAGGACTCCAAGAAAAATCAACTTGTTTGAAAAAAATCCCATTCTAAAAATGGATTTAGTCAAAGATCTACAGTTGAACAGATAAAATATCTCGATCATAACAATTGTATTTATTGCAATCGTCCTTGACTCCTCAATGGTACTGCCTTCTTCTATTGACCATTCAAACAAGCCATAAACAGAAATTAGAATACACGTACTAACAATAATTATCTGTATTGCCAGATCTTTTGTGAGAATTGGAGAATTGGGTCGTCTTGGAGGGCGTTTCATTACATCTGACTCTTTTGGCTCAAAAATGAGCATCGTTCCCAATGCTAGGACCGTAGTCATATTAATCCATAAAATCTGGACTGGAAGAATTGGCATGAGCAGACCTAAAAAGATAGATGTCAATATGACCAAACCCTCTCCAAAACTTGTAGGAAGTGTCCATGTGATGAATTTGATTAGAGTGTCGAGAATTCGTCTCCCTTCTTCTACGGCTGCCTTGATTGATGCAAAGTTGTCATCAGTTAAAATTACATCCGATGCCTCTTTTGCAACCTCCGTACCTGTAATGCCCATTGCAATTCCTACATCAGCTTGTTTTAGAGCAGGTGCATCATTTACTCCGTCTCCAGTCATGGCAACAGTGTTGCCTTTGGATTGAAGTGCCTTTACTATGGAAAATTTCCGTTCGGGTAAAACCCTTGCAAACACATCTGTCTTATCTACAATTTCAACCAAATCGTTCCCTGAGTATTGCTCTAATTCTTTTCCCGTAATTGCCGTTACATCATGTTGATTTTCTTGTGATGATTGATTCAGGCCAATCTGTCTACCTATACTGATTGCTGTTTTTAGATTATCACCAGTTATCATTTTGACACGAATTCCGGCATTTTGACATTCTCTTATGGCCTCAATAACTTCTGGTCTAGGAGGATCCAACATGGCTTGAAAGCCCAGAAAAATTAGCCCATCAGATACATCTGAAATTTCAATGTTATGATTTTCATTTACTATTTTCTTTTTGGCAAAAGCCAATACTCGCAGACCTTTTGATGCCATACTGTCTGCAATTTCATTTAATTTTGAAATATTAATCTCTGTAACGTTTTCATGTCCTACATGATCATTTATTTCATACAAGGACATTGCAAGAATTTTTTCAACAGAACCTTTTACATAGACTATCTTATCGCCTGCATTATCATGTAGTGTGGCCATAAACTGAAGATGTGACTCAAATGGAATCTCATCAATTCTGTAAAATGACTCTGCCAGAGTTTGTTTGAGGTTTGCTTTGTGAGCTGCCGTGATTAATGCAACTTCGGTAGGATCCCCTTTTGCCTCCCAATGATTTTCTTTTTGAATTAAATCTGAATTATTGCATAACAGTCCTGCAATGAGACACTCTTTGAGTGTTTGATGTTCGTAAAGATTAATACTGTTCTGATCATGTTTAATTTCACCTGTTGGTTGAAATCCAGTTCCAGACACCTCAAAGAATTTTCTACCTGCATAGATTTCGCTTACAGTCATCTGGTTCTCAGTGATAGTTCCTGTCTTGTCTGAGCATATTATTGTGGTACTTCCAAGAGTTTCCACTGCAGGAAGTTTTCTTATTATTGCATTTCTTTTGGCCATATATCCTACACCTATAGCAAGAGTTATTGTTATGGCAGCCGGCAGTCCTTCAGGAATTACTGCAACTGAAAGGGCAACTATTTCCATGAATAATTCAGTTGTAGTTCTTTGCGTGAACAAAATTCCAAAAATGAATGTAAGAAGGGATAAACCAAGAATTACAAAAAGAAGTTTTTTGCTAAAATAAGAAATTCTTTTAGTTAAGGGGGTCTCAAGGTCCTCTGCCTTGAACATAGTTTGTGATATTTTGCCGGTTTCAGTGTCATCCCCTGTTAGAACAACTATTCCAATTCCATAACCATTTGTAACCAAAGTTCCACCATATGCCATGTTTTTACGTTCTGCAAGGTACGTGTTTGGTGGAAAAACTTCGGTCAGTTTTTTGACAGAGATTGATTCGCCAGTTAAGATGGATTCATCAATTTTCAAATCTTTAGTATGATATAGACGCATATCAGCGGGAATTTTATCTCCTGAACGAAGTTGTACCACATCACCTGGAACAATTTCTTTTGAGAATAGTCTGATTTTTTCACCGTTTCTAACAACAACATTTTCGCTTTTTACAATCTGTGCAAGAGCCTGAATTGCCTTG
>JAOUAY010000043.1 GCA_029860565.1 Candidatus Nitrosopumilus sp. | reverse complement strand
GCTGTACTTGCATTGTCTTTTGCAAGAATTTTTTATCGTAATGCAGTTGATGGTGCATTTTTGTTACCTATTGAAATTGAACAGGATGCTTATGATGGTATTTCTGAAGGTGACGAAGTCACAATTGATGTGTCCTCTAATGAAATTAAAAATATTACAAAAAATCAAATATACAAAATGAAACCATTTTCAGAAATTATTGGAAAAATAATTGCTGCTGGTGGATTATTCAAGTATAACCCCGATCAGGATTAAAATGGGGAAAACTCTTTTTGAAAAAATTTGGGAATCCCACATTATTGTTGAAAAACAAAATAGACCTTCTCTAATCTATATCGATAGACATCTTGTTCATGAAGTGACTTCTCCACAAGCTTTTGATGGGTTACGAATGAACAATAGAAAAGTTAGACGACCTGATCTTACCATTGCTACAATGGATCATAATGTCCCAACAACTGATCGTTCGCTTCCGATATTAGATCAAACATCATCTATCCAAATCCAAACTTTGGAAAAAAACTGTAAAGATTTTGGAATAAAGCTATTTGATATCAATAGCCCTAATCAGGGAATAGTGCATGTTATTGGTCCTCAATTAGGAATTACATTGCCTGGTACTACAATTGTTTGTGGCGATAGTCACACATCTACTCATGGCGCATTTGGAGCATTAGCCTTGGGTATTGGAACTAGTGATGTTGAGCATGTTTTGGCATCTCAAACTATGTGGCTTGAAAAACCAACTCCTTTTGAAATTAGAGTTGAAGGCAAACGAAAAAACCCACATGCCGTAACTGCCAAAGATATCGTGTTATCCATTATCAAAAATATTGGCACTGGAGGAGGTACTGGTACTGTAATTGAATATCGTGGTGAAGGAATTACTGATCTTTCAATGGAGCAAAGAATGACTATTTGTAACATGTCAATTGAAGCAGGGGCTCGTGCAGGTTTGATAGCTCCTGATGAAAAAACTTTTGATTATCTTAGAGGTCGGGAGTATACTCCAAAAAATTATGAAACTTTGGTTGATTCATGGAGAGACCATCTTAAAACCGATAATGATGCAAAATTTGAAAAACAATTTACATTACACATTGATGATATTGCACCTCAGGTTAGCTGGGGAACCAATCCTGGAATGACTTGTGATGTCACTGAATCAATTCCATCTCCTGATAAATTTTCAAAAGGTGATTCAAATCAAAAGAAAGGAGCTGAAAAAGCCCTTGATTATATGGCTTTAGAACCTGGAACTGCAATTGAAGATATCAAAATTGATAGAGTGTTTATTGGTTCATGTACTAATGCTAGACTTGAAGATCTTATTGAAGCATCCAAAGTAATCAAAGGACAAAAAATTTCATCAAATGTTAATGCGATGGTTGTCCCTGGTTCTCAAATGGTAAAAAAACAAGCTGAAGAAATGGGTTTGGATAAAATTTTCATTAATGCAAACTTTGAATGGAGAGAAGCTGGTTGTAGTATGTGTCTTGGAATGAATCCTGATATTTTATCTCCTGGTGAAAGATGTGCAAGTACTTCCAATAGAAATTTTGAAGGCAGACAGGGAACTGGCGGCAGAACTCATTTGGTAAGCCCTGTCATGGCAGCAGCTGCCGCTATTAAAGGGCATTTTGTAGATGTTAGAAAAATGGATTTGAGTTAATGTGGACTCTTTCAAAAAAGTAGCCAGTATTGTCACCCCCCTTGACAAGGTAAATGTGGATACTGATCAGATAGTTCCAAAACAATTCTTAAAATTAGTTCAAAAATCTGGATTTGGAAAGTTTCTATTTTTTAATTGGAGATATGATGAGAATGAGAACAAAAAACCTGATTTCGTATTAAATGATTCAAAATATGAAAATTCAAAAATTCTTGTTGCTGGTGACAATTTTGGCTGTGGTTCTAGTCGTGAGCATGCTGTTTGGGCTCTTCTTGATTATGGCTTTTCTGTGATTATCGCACCTTCATTTGCAGATATTTTTTTCAGTAATTGCTTTAAAAATGGAGTTTTACCAATTATGCTAGACCAAATAATTGTGGAAAAACTACAACATGAAACTGGAGTAATTGAGGTGGATCTAGAAAATCAAATCATCAAAACCTCCTCTGAAGAAATATCTTTTAAGATTGACTCTTACAAGAAAAAAATTCTATTAGAAGGCTTAGATGATATTGCACAGACTTTTCAATATGAAGAGAAAATTTTAGAATTCGAAAAAGAATCTAAAATCCCATCTGTTTTATGATTTTCTTTACTGTTTTCTCATTTCTTTCTAAAACCATCGGTGATTCTGCATCTATCCATTCATTATCACCAATGTCAAAAGCACTAATTTTTCCTTCTTTTGATAATTGTTGTAAAATATCATATGACAGATTGATCTCTTTTTGCTTTTGTTTTGCTTTTATTCTTTTGATGATATCTACATCTAGCATATAGATTCCTAGACATTCTGACAATTGTAATTTGATTGTTGGTTTTTCCTTGAATTCTTTAATTATTTCATTTTCAACGATTGCAAATCCGGTCTCTTCTTTTCTTTTAGTTCTTGTTGCAATACATGCAGAACTCTTTTTCTCTCTAAACAATTCTTGCATTTTTTTCAGATCTATGGCACATAAATTATCTACAAACCATAACACGAATTCTGATTCGCCTTTGAGTTTTTTTTCTATGTGTAATAGATCTCCTCCAGTTCCGCTTTGCGAGTCTTGTACAAACGTGAGATTTTTTTGATCTCCGTAATAATTTTTAATTTGTCCTCCAAATCCGTTAAAATCTGAAATGATAATTATCTCATCAATAAATCTGAATGATTTGATATATTTCAGTACGTAATCGATCAATGGCTTACCCTTAATTGGAGTCATTGCTTTTGGAAAATATTCTGTATATGGCTTACCTCTAGTTCCTTTGCCTCCTGCAAGAATTACAGCCTTCACAGTCTAACGATATGATTTCTGTTTTCTTCTTCTTGCACCAGGTCCGCCAAATTTCTTTGGTTCTTTTCTTCTGGCATCTCCACTTACTAAGTACTTGTCAAAATCGGTAATTCGTTTTCTAAGGTCATCTCTAGTAGATTTTGGGAATGGGTGATCTTTTGGTTCTTTCTTAGATTTTGTCCATCCTGTAAGTGCTCTTGAAATGCCTGTCGCAATGGCACTAGCTTGTCCCATAAATCCACCACCTCTAACTCTTACAGATATGTCGATTTTATCTCTTAAATCGCCTGTAATTTCTAGTGGTGCTAAAATAACTTCACGAGCAGTTTCTTGTGGAATCATTTCTACTGGAACATTGTTAATTCTAATTTTTCCTTTTCCTTTAGTAATGTAAACATGAGCACTAGCTGTTTTTCTTGTTGCAAAATAAATTTCAGTTTTTGGAGTTGTCATTCAGTCCATCCTATTACTCTGCATAGTTCGCCTAATTGTGTATAATTTGATGCTGTTTTTCTAATTTTTGCTTTTTCAAATTGGATTTTTTCAATCGATTTAGTTTCTTTAGGTGAACCAATGTATGTTCTTAGTCTTTGAAATGATTCTTTTCCTGATGGTTTTCTATCAAATGGAAGCATTTGACGAATCATTTTTGCCATTACTGTATCTGGTCTTCTATAGTGTTTTGGTCCGTGTTTGTAATTGATAATACTGTTAATTTCTAAAAATTCTCTATACTCTTGAATTTGGTTACTTCTTGTACCACTCATCATGATTTTTTCACAATTAACAACTGAAACTCTATTTCCTTTTATTAACAATTTAGCTACATTTGATGCTAATCTTCCAGCAATGTGATCTGTTGCATCTACAACAATTGGTCTGTCAGTTCTTACAACTGTTTCTTGTTTAGCCATTCCAATGGGTTTGTTAATTCTTCCATTAGCCAAGTAGAACTACTCCTTTTCCAGTTGGATTTTGTTCAACCAATTCTGAGTGGCTGATAATCTTTCCACCATTTCTTAGAATTTTATTAGCTGCAGAATTTGAAATTGAAAATGAAAATAATGTAATTTTATGAGAAATGTTACCAGTTCCAAGAACTTTACCTGGAAATACTACTACATCGTTTTCTTTTGTTAGTTGACCTATTCGATTCAAGTTAAGATCTCTTCTTGCAGCAGATGGTTTTAATGCATATTCTGCTAATTTTGCCCAAATTGGAGCATCATTTTTTGTGGATGCTTTTTTTAGATCTTTGGCCATGTGTATAACCACTTGATTAGTCATGTGAATAATGCGGTTTGAAACCCAAATATAATGTCTATGCTTAGATTATGCTTCAATTTGGGCAATCATTTCTTTGAATTGTCCTAATCTATTGCTGACTTCATCTGCTCCTGAAATAATAATTTGCTCTGGATTGAGTGCACCTGTTGATTCTACAGTTAGAATTTTGACATCCTCTTTATCCGTATCAGTAAGTGTTGAAATATTTGCAGAATTCCATTTGGCGTGTTGTGTTCCACGTCCAAGTCTTGCATAACATTCAATCTTAATTCTTTGACCTGGTGCTAGTTGGACAATAGGAATTTTGTCTGAAACTGGCTTTATTGAATCATCTTCAGATGATAATTCATTTGAAAGAACTGTTCTAGTAACCTCTGAATCTCCAGAATCTAAAATTAACATTACTTTGCAGTTTGAACAACCCGTTTCACTCTGACATTCACATTTGGATGGCTCATTAAATCTGGACAAGTCTGTTGTTATTGGAATTAGTCCTAATCTATGTGCTAAACCTTCATCTGGTAAAACGGAAGAATTTTCAATAATATCTACAGTATCAATTGCAAAGACTGGAACGCCATTTAGACATACTCGTCTAAGTGCATTTGCGTACTGTAATGGTATTCCTTTTAGCTTTACAGCTATTTTTTGATTATCTTTACTAATTATTTCTAAGGATGACAAATCTTGAACAAAATCTTCAAAGTCCACATAAAAATCTAGCTAGTTTTACGTATAGATAAATAGCAAATCATCATATCTATTTTAGAAATGACTGATGTCACACTAGTGAAATATTCCTTTGAAGGCGAAAAATTTGAAATTATGGTAAAACCTGATCCTGCACTTGATTATAAGCTGGGAAAGAAAAAAGATATTTCTGCAGTCTTGGTTTCAGATGACATTTACACTGATTCTGGAAAAGGTACGAGGCCTTCTACTGAGAAATTACTAAAGGCGTTCAATACTGAAGATCAAACTGTAATTGCAGAGATAATTTTGCAAAAAGGTGATCTAAATCTTACAACTGATCAAAGACGAAAAATGATTGAAGAAAAGAGAAAACAGATTGTTCATTTTATTGCAAAGACTTACGTGGATCCTAGAACCCACCTTCCACATCCTCCACTGAGAATCGAGCAAGCCATGAAAGACGGTCGAGTTTCAGTTGATCCTCAAAAAAATGTAGATGAACAGGTAAAAGATATTGTTGAAAAATTGCGTTCAATAATTGCCTTAAAATCTGAGAATCTTGAATTGGAAATTATAATTCCTGCACAATTTGCATCTCAATCATACGCAGTTCTCAAATCGGTAGGTTCTCTAAAAAAAGAAGAATGGCAAAATAATGGTTCATTAAAAGCAATACTTGAAATACCCGCTGCGGCAAGGCCAAATGTGATAGACAGATTAGGTTCTATAACTAAGGGTTCTGCAACAGTTGAGGTAGTTCAATAATGGATAATAAGAGAAAATATGTAATTCCAGGCGATGTGGTAACTACCGGACCTTTTAGACCCGAACAAAATGTAATCCTTGAAGGTGATAAGATAATTTCTACAACCATTGGAATTTCTGAAATCTATGATGATTCTGTTAAAGTAATTACATTAACTGGAAAATATATTCCAAAAATCGATGATCTTGTAATTGGTAAAGTTAATTCTCACACTTCTCTATCTTGGGAGTTGGACATCAATTCATGCTATGTTGGATTTTTACCTGCACAAGATGTTTTTGGACGAGATTTTTCTGCTCATGCTGATGAGCTTTCATCTAAGCTAAAAACAGGAGATCTTGTAGCTGCAAGAATTGCTAATTTTGATAGAACACGGGATCCACTAGTAACCATTTCTGATAGGGATTTAGGTAAAATTGATTCTGGTGACTTGGTTAAAATCTCACCAAGCAAAGTTCCACGTTTGATTGGAAAAAGAGGCAGTATGATTCAGATGATAGAAATGGCTACTAATGCTGCAGTGACAATTGGTCAAAATGGTTGGGTAGTCGTTTCATGTGAGACTCCCGAGGGATTATTAAAGGCTAAAAAAGCCATAGAAATGGTTAATGATAAAGCACATGTTGCTAATTTGACTGATCAAATAAAAGAAATGTTAGAAATAAAGGATGAATCATAATGGGCGGAAGAGACGCAACAATGGTCCTATTGGACGAGAATGGTATTCGTTGTGATGGTCGTAAAGTAGACGAAACACGACGAATTATGATTAGAGCCGGTGGACTAAAAAACGCTGATGGTTCTGCTTACATTGAATTTGGTGATAACAAAATTTTGGTCGGAGTTTTTGGTCCAAGAGATGTTCATCCAAAACACATGTCAAATACTGATACTGGAATTTTACGAGTTAGATATCATATGGAACCATTTTCTGTTGGTGAGAGAAAAAATCCTGCACCTTCAAGAAGAGAAATTGAAATTTCCAAAGTAATCAAAGAAGCATTAGAACCTGCAGTAATGTTGGAAAAATTCCCAAGAACTGCAGTTGATGTATTTATTGAAGTATTACAAGCTGATGGTGGAACTAGATGTGCAGCACTTACCGCAGCCTCTGTTGCATTAGCTGATGCTGGAATTCCAATGCGAGATATGGTTGCAGCAGTTGCAGCAGGAAAAGTTGCAGATACTGTAATTCTTGATGTTAACAATGAAGAAGACCAAGCAGGTCAAGCAGATATGCCAATAGGATACATGCCAAGTCTTGATAAAATAACCTTATTACAATTAGATGGAGTTTTGACTCCTGAAGAATACAAGAAATGTGTTGATGTTGGAGTAAAGGGCTGTAAAGTTGTTTACGAACTACAAAAGAAAGCACTCAAAGACAAATACTTTGGAAATGGAGGGGACTAAAATTGACATCTGTTTCTGTTATTGATGAATTAAAGAAAGCACAAATTTTTGAATTATTAGAACAAGGAAAACGTGTTGATGGACGTGCCCTTGATGAATCACGTGAAATCAAAATTGAAACTAATGCAATTCCAAAAGCAAATGGTTCAGCAAGAGTGTATCTTGGTGATACTGAAGTAATTTGTGGAGTAAAAATTCAACCTGATAGACCTTTCCCAGACACTGGTGACCGTGGTCTTTTCATTTGCACTGCTGAATTATTACCACTTTCTCATCCAACTGTTGAAACAGGTCCTCCACAACCACATGTGATTGAATTGGCAAGAGTTGTTGATAGGGGTATTAGAGAAAGTCACATGGTTGATGTTTCTCAATTAGTTATTCAGAAAGACAAATCTGTTATTGGTGTATTTGCTGATAATGTTGTAGTCGATTATGATGGAAATTTGTTTGATGCATGTTCTTATGCTACTACAGCTGCTTTACTTACATCAACAACCCCAAAATGGAATTGGGTCGATGATAAACCAACACTTGTTGAAGGTGAAGAAACTGCTTTACCAATATCTACAATCCCAGTATCTGTAACTATGGGAAAAATTGGTAGTCATATCATAGTTGATCCAAATGGGGATGAATGGGCTAGTATGGATGCCCGTATTACAATTACTAGTGATTCTGATGGAAATATTTGTGCATTACAAAAAGGTGGCAGTGATGGATTCACACAGGATGAAATTAATCAATGTGGAGAAATATCTGTTAAAGTAGG
>JAOUAY010000007.1 GCA_029860565.1 Candidatus Nitrosopumilus sp. | reverse complement strand
GCAATGAAATTTGCAAGAAAGTTTACAGGTAAAAAAGGAATGGTTGCCATGAAAGGATCATATCACGGAAAATCATTTGGAGCTTTATCATTAACATTTAATCCAAAATATAGAAAAGCATTTGCACCACTTGTTGAGAAAGTATCATTTGCATCTTTTGGAGACATGGAATCACTTCGTTCAGTAGTTGATGATGATACAGCATTTGTAATTTTAGAGCCAATTCAAGGTGAGAGTGGAATTATTGTTGCACCCGATGGATTCTTACAAGAAGTTAGAAAATTTTGTGATGAGAAAGGAATTGTGTTAATTTTTGACGAAATTCAAGCTGGTTTAGGTAGAACAGGACGATTATGGGCTTGTGAACATTGGAATACTATACCAGATATTTTATGTCTTGCAAAAGGAATTGCAGGAGGCGTACCAATGGGTGCAACACTAGTAAGACCAGACATTTTAGCATCAATAAACAAGGGTGAACACTCATCAACATTTGGAGGAAATCCAATATCGTGTGCAGCAGGAATTGCTGCACTCAAAGCAATAACAGAAGATGGGCTAATTGAAAATTCAGAGAAGATGGGGGGAAAATTCAGAGAAGGATTAGAAGAATTAAAAGAAAAACATACTATGATAAGAGAAATTCGTGGCAAGGGTCTCATGATTGGAATTGAGATGAAATTTGAAGTTAGAGATATTTTAATGGCATTAATAAAAAAAGGAGTTTTAATGCTATACTCTGGAAGAAACATACTAAGAATTCTCCCACCATTAGTAATATCTGAAGAAGATGTAACAAAAGTTTTACATGCACTTGATTCTATACTAACTGAAGAGGAGCAAAAAAGAAATGTACAAGGATAAAGTAGATGAAAAAATCATCGGATATCTAAAAGAAGATTCCAGAGAATCATTTGTACATATTGGTAAAAAACTAAAACTTTCAGAGTCAGCAGTAAGAAGACGTGTAAAAAATTTAGTAGATAGTGGAACTATCAAAAAATTTACTTTGGAACTTGGTGAACAAAATAGTACCAGTGCAATTGTTCTAGTCTCAGTAGATTCTGCAACTGACACATCCAAAGTATCTCTAAAACTTGCTAAATTAGATGGAGTTAAAACAGTTTATGAAATAACAGGTCAATATGACATCACAACAATCATGAGTGCAACAAGTATTGCAGAAATTAACAATACTATCGATGCACTAAGAAAAATTCCAGGGGTGGTTGATACAAACACGGTCATTATTTTAAGAAAAATAATCTAAAAACGACTTTCGTTTAATAATTTCAATTCAAAACTAATTTAGGATCATAATTATTTATTCTCAACGAATCTAGTACGAATATGTTTATATCATCAATTTAGATTAACGTTTATAGTAATGAAAGATGCGAATCACTATGCAAATATCTACAACGCATATGACAAGAATCCAAAAAAAATCAGAGTTCTAGATAGCACTTTGAGAGAAGGAGAACAACATCCAGGTGTTTCGTTTACAAATAAACAAAGAATTCAGATTGCATGGATGTTAGATTATTTTGGAGTAGATCAAATTGAAATCTCACCAGTGGTATCAAATGATCACAAAGAAGCAACTAAGACAATTATCAAACAAGGACTAAAGGCAGACATTGTGTCTCATGGACGAGCATTAAAACAAGATATAGATGTCTCATTAGATTGTGATGCGAAATGGTGTGCTGCATATTTAGGAATTTCAGACATACACCTAAAAGATAAACTAAGAATTTCTAGAGATGAAGCACTTGAGAGAGCAGTAGAAACTGTAGAGTATGCAAAAGATCATGGTCTTAAAATTAGATTTACTGTAGAGGATGGCAGTAGAGCAGAGCCAGAATTTTTATTAAAAGTTTGTAAATCTATTGAAGAAGTAGGAGTAGATAGAATCAGCCTTCCAGATACAGTTGGGATTTTACGTCCAGTTGGAATGTATAATTTTGTAAAAAAAGTCAGGGAGGTTGTAGATGTGCCATTGGATGCACATGTTCATAACGACATTGGTTTTGCAGTAGCTAATGCATTTTCAGCATGTGATGCAGGAGTTGATCAAATTCATACTACAATAGATGGTATCGGAGAGAGAACAGGTATTCCACCTCTTGCAGAAGTTGCAGTGGCATTAACTTATCTGTACAAATCAGCAAATGATTTCAGATTAGACATGTTACTAGATCTATCTAGATTAATTGAAGAATACACAATAATCAAGCCATATGATTCAAAACCCATTGTAGGCACATCAGCATACAAACACAAAGCAGGCACACACCTTGCTGCAATTCTTAAAAACCCTGCTGCCTATGAGCCAATTCCGCCAAGAGCAGTTGGCAATAGGAGAAGAATAGTATTTGGAGAACTTGCAGGAAAAACAGGTGCGGCATACTTGATGTCTTTGTTAGGATTGGAAAAAAACGATGAAGGTGCAAAAGCTGTTGCTGCCGGATTAAAAAGCCTGAGAATGGGCGATCTCATAGAGATCCCACTTGAAGATAGATTTGAAAAAAAGATAATTTCTGATAAATAAAGTAGATTTTGGAATTTACTTTATACACATGACAAAAACTATCAAAATAAAATTAAACAGTTGGAAACAAACAAAATAATTTGAATTTAGAATTTTTTGAAATTGATTTTTGATACAGAAACTATAACTGATGAATATCAAAATATAATGAATTTGTCATGTGGAATAAGAATAAATGATAAACTAGAAAGATTCGCTATTTTTTATTTTGAAGATTTGAATAAAAGTTAAATTAAAACAATTAGTAATTAACAAATCCACATCATGGAATATCGAAAAGAATTTAATAAAAAAAGATTTAATTTAAACTCTAAACCAAACGTTACAAAGAGTAGAACGGGTTAAATAATAAAAATGACCTAAAATTTTTAATGTCATCGACTCTACAAAATATGAAAATTCTAATAATTGATGACAATCCTGCACTTGTGATTGTTTTTGCAAACCTGTTACGAATAAAAGGATTTTCTGTTACTACAGAGGCTACCCTCAAAGCAGGATTACAGAATCTTGAAAATGAATCATATCATGCAGTTTTTGTTGATGCTCCTTTAGAGAATTATAATGGAAAGCAAATTTTGACCATACTTCAAGAAAATCAAGTATTCCAAAAAACAAATATTTTTTTGTTTTCCGGTGTTGATGTCTTTGAATTAGATAAATGGAAAAAACATGGATTGTATTCATATTTGAAAAAACCAGTAAAACGCGGTATAATACTAAAAGCGTTAGATGATGTGCGTGTAAAAATACTTTCTACAGATTCTCAAATTACATCAAAACCAGTTATTGCAGAATAAGAAGACATGTCCCACAAATAACTAGAAAAAGTAATTTCAAAATATCCAACAGAAGAAGATTTTTGGGATCTAAATAGAATAAAAGATAGTAAATCACAGCCATTGCACAGTAGATTCCGATATATGACCATCACAAGAATCAGACTTATCAGACAATATTCAAGAGACTAAAAATTCATATTTCTAAAATTAATTTGATTAGTTAGTGGTCAACTTGAAGGATAATGAAATAGTCATGAAAAATATGGCGACAAAGATAATTAATGATAAATAAAGAGAGGTATTGAAGAGAAAACATGTCAAAATGTGAAGAATGTGATGCAGATATTTCCATACCAAGTGATGCACTTGAAGGAGAGATTGTAACATGCCCAGAATGTGGCGCAAGTTTTGAATTAGCAAAAGGTTCAGACGGTTTCGATCTAAAGCCGGCCCAAACGGTTGGCGAGGATTGGGGACAGTGAATCCTGACGTTACCATTCTTTACGATACCATCCGTTGGGAAGAAAAATCTCTACTAGAAGCTGGTAAAAAAAAGGACATCAACATACAGATGATAGATTGTAAGAAACTGGCATTAGATTTAGAAAAAAAACCCGAAGAATACGGCGTAGTCATTCAAAGATGTGTAAGTTATTATAGAAACCTACACTCAACGGCTGCTCTTGAAGGACTTGGAGTAAAAGTGATCAACTGTTTGAACACAGGAGTTTTTGCTGGAAATAAATTATTTACACATATGCTATTAAAAAAATTTAAAGTTCCAACACCTGATGCAACAGTAGCATTTTCCAAAGATGCAGCTTTGCAAGCATTAGAGACACAAGGATACCCCAAAGTGATCAAACCAACAGTTGGTAGTTGGGGTAGATTGATTTCAAAATTAAATGACAAAGATGCAGCTGAAGGAATTATTGAAAGTAGGGAAAATATGTATCCCATATACCAAGTTCACTACCTAGAAGAGTTTGTAAAAAGACCGCCAAGAGACATTAGAGCAATTATGGTAGGAGACAAAATAGTTGCAGCAATCTATAGGATTTCTAAGCATTGGAAAACCAACATGGCACTAGGCGGAGTTGCTGAACCTTGTGAGGTTACACAAGAAATGGAAGAAATGTGTATCAAGGCAAAAAATGCAGTTCAAGGAGATATCGTAGGTGTAGATTTGATGGAAAGTGATGAGAAAGGACTAGTTGTACACGAAGTAAACAATACAACAGAATACAAAAACACAGTTAGAGTATGTGAAGTAGACATTCCTTCCTTAATGCTAGAATATGCACTGAAGATAGAAAAGTAAGAATTGGACACTAATTTTACAGTAACACCAAGATTCGCAGTAAAGATGTTAGAGAAAGCACTCAGATTGTACACTCCATCTCTAAGTGAAAAGCCAATGGCAGAATTTTTAGCTGATAAATGCGATGACCTAGGATTTGAAGATATCCAAATTGATGAAGTAGGAAATGTTATTGCAAAGAAAGGTTCAGGTTCACCCAAAATTATGTTATGTGGACACATGGATGTGGTTCCAGGAAAAGTCAAAGTTAGAAAAGAAGGAGATTCGCTTTATGGGCGTGGGGCATCAGATGCAAAAGCTCCACTGATGGCAATGCTATTTGCTGCAGCATCAATCCAAAATAACAATGGAACGATATTTTTTGTAGGTGCTGTAGATGAAGAGGGAAATGCCACCGGAATAAAAAATCTAGTTAAAAATGAAATGGATATTGATTATGCAGTTTTTGGAGAACCAAGTGGAATCAAACAAGTCACTATTGCATACAAAGGAAGATTAGCAATTAATCTCAAAATTAGTGTAGAGAATAGCTCTCATGCAAGTGCACCATGGCTTTCAAAAAATGCAATTCAGGAATCAATGGTATTTGCAAGAGAACTAAAGGACAGATTAGAGGAAAACCAAGAAGATAGAACCAAAGGAATGCTATTGACCGTAACAATGACTGAAATTAAAGGTGGAACCAGCCACAATGTTACTCCAAAAGAATGTGAAACAATTTTTGACATTAGAATTCCTGTAGATATGAATTGCAAATCAATTGAACAAAAGATTGCAACAACAGTAAAAGAGATCTCACAAGAAAGAGGAGTCGAGGCTTTTTATTCAATTCTTGATGAAACAGAGCCATTTGAGGCACCTCATAATTCAGCAATTGTCAGGGCATTCACCCTCGGAGTCATGGAAGTAGAGCATTCAAGACCAACTTTAATTAGAAAAACAGGAACAGGAGACATGAATGTTTTAGGAAATCAGTGGAAAATTCCAGTTGTCACATATGGCCCAGGAGATCCTCATGAAGCCCATACAATTGATGAAAAAGTTTCAATTGATGAATACCTCAGAGGAATCGAAATTCTTAAGAAAATGTTACAGCATTTAAAAAGACTTCATGACAAAAAAATGCAATAATGCTGTGGTTTGTAGGTTTAGGAATTTCTGGATTCAAATCAATTCCCATTGAGGCAATAGATATTTTATCAAATGCAGATATAGTATATCTTGAACAATTTACAAGTCCAATTGGAAAATCAGATCTAACTAAAATTAAAAATGCAACAAAAGGAGAATTCAAACTTGCAAAAAGATGGCTAGTAGAGGATGGTAATGAAATTTTAAAAAATGCAAAGAAAAAGAAAGTTGTGTTATTAGCTTATGGTGATCCATACATTGCAACAACCCACATAGAATTGAGAACTAGAGCAATTGAAGAGAGAGTTAAAACACACTCAATTCACGCTTCATCATCTCTTACATCAATGATTGGAGAATGCGGTTTACATTTTTACAAAATTGGAAGAATTGCAACAATAATGAGTGAAATGGCCCTTACAACACCATATTATGTAATTTACAAAAATATTATCGAAGGAAATCATACTGTACTCCTGTTAGAATATAATCAGGATAAAGATTTTTTCTTAGATCCTAAAGATGCATTAAAGGGACTTCTGGAAACAGAAAAAGGACAGATAAGGAATGTCATTAATTTATCATCATATGCAATAGTTGCATCAAGAATTGGATTCAAGGATCAAAAAATTGTTTCAGGTAAGATATCTAGCCTTAAAAAAATAGATTTTGGAAAACCGCCACATACGATAATTATTCCAGGTAGATTACATTTTACAGAATCAGATGCCTTGAAGATGTTAGGACAGTGTATTGATGAGCCATATGATAATACCGAAAAAACAAAGAAGATTTCCATCCAAATGATGAAAAAATATGTGCCAATGGTTAGAGAAGCACTCAAAGAAATTCAACCGCTGTACAAAGATCAAAAAGAGTTTCAAGGAATTTTAGAAAATGCAGAATTGTATGTTAAAGATGCAGAGAAATTTTTAGAAGATGGTCAAGATGAGGTAGCAATTTTGAGTATAGGGTATGCAGATGGTCTTGTTGATGCATTGAGATTGGCAAAAGGCATTGATCCAAAAATGTAATTTTTAGTAATGAATTAAAGAGAGGGTCTAAGAATAAAAAAATATTGGAATTAAACGAAAAAATAATCCTTGCTACTATATACACATGTCAAATTGAAGAAAAAGATTCTTTTGAACTAATTAAGAAAAAAAGTATGCTTTCAACAGGTGTTATCAATTCAAAGATAGATGAATTAATAAAAAATCACCTCGTTAACGAAGATAGAAACACACTCACTAAAATGGGTAGGAATTCATTACGCATAGTATTAGCTGGAGGGGTTTTTGACATCATCCATCCAGGACATATTTACACGTTAAATGCTGCAAAGAAATTAGGAGATGTCTTAGTTGTGGTTGTAGCAACTGATAACACAGCAGTAAAAATGAAGAAAAGAAGACCACTTCACACTCAAGATCAAAGGCAAGAATTGGTTAATTCATTATCAATGGTAGATCTTTGTTTAATTGGACAGGAAGAGGATATTTTTAAGACGGTAAATCATGTAAAACCACAAATCATTGCATTAGGATATGATCAAGCTCATCAAGAGAAATTCATTACAGAAGGATGTAAAAAAATAAAGCTTGATGCAAAAGTTGCGAGATTACAGTCTCCAATTCCTGAAAGTTCTAGCTCTAAAATTGAAAAGGAATACGGAGAATCTATTCATGGGATTTAAGAATTAATTTGAATATTAATTAAAACTTTTGACCCATCTTTTAGTTTTCCAGTTTTTCTTAAGCAAGATTTAGAAATTAATTCTATTATTGAATCATCATGATGTGTACGTTCAAGTATAATTAATTCACAATTTATGGAATTATTTAATTTAGCATTAAAACATTTTACCCAACCATAAGTTCTTTTACCATCAGAAAAACTCTTGATTTTAACACCGTTTAAAGTTTCAAATTGTTTAATAGATTCCTGATGAATTTTTTGATCTAATCTTACATTAAGAGTTCCTGGAAATGGAACATATCCAATTTTAGATTGAAATTGTTTTGTATATCCTTTTAATCCCATATAGTATGCACCTTCACCCATTCCAGAAACTAGTGTGCCTTTTAATTCAACGAATGAAGGAGAGGAATCAAGGCTTTTTTGTAAAATAGATGAAAGTTTTACCATTTCAGAAAATCCTTTTGAGGTAATTTTAACAGAAATATTTCTACCGCTAATTATTCGCTCAATGAATTTATTTTGTTCTAGTTCAAGAAGATGTTTTGATGCTGCTTGCTGTGATTTTTGTATATTCTTACCAAGAGAAGCAGTGGTGATAGTGACATAGTTGTATTTTGCTCCTTTAGAGAGTAAATAAGAGAGAGTTAAAAGATGTTGAATTTTTAATTCAGCCATATATTCTAAGATACACCCAAGTCACCGAATGTTTTTAGCATCATCCCATCAGAGTTTGATAGTTTGGCAACTCTATGTCCTATGACACATTCAACCCCGGCGTTTTTGGCACCTTCTAAAAGTCTTTGAGTGATAATTCCATCCAATAGTAGATATTTGATTCCAGATTGAGTGGATAGTTTACTAACAACTTCACTGATTGGAACTTTGAAAACTTCATTTTGATCACCGTCTAATGCAACTGCTTCAAGTGTTTCATTAAGATTTAGAAAAACTTTTGTCGCCATTTCTGCAATAGGTTTATCATCATTATTTTGTAGTGTAGGTACGGGTTTTCCATCTCGAATTTCATTAGCAATAGGTCTAAGAATTTCATCAATTCTTTGTGGGGTTAATTCTTCAACTTCAACACCAGTATCTGCTTGTAATTCATAGTCCAATGTAACAACAGATTGGAGTTCTTTGAGAATAAATCCACCAGATCTGTCACCATCAAGGAAAGCCACAACAGTTTCTTTATCATTACATAATTCTTTAATAGACTCGTCAATTTTTGCTCCTTCAATTGCAAGTGCATTATCATATCCGGCCCTTAGAAGATTAATTACATCTGCTCTACCTTCAACTAAAATCACCCAATTAGAATCAAAGACACCAGAACTACATGTTAGTTTTGATGGTCCATATGTAGATAATTTTCCAGTGTCACCCTGATGAACATCGTTTAGCATACTTTCACCCTCACTGACAGTTTTAGTTGCCCATTTTTGCTTAATTTCTTTTGCACGTTTTACAATATCTTCTTTCTTTGCAGCTCGTACATCATCAATGGCCACTAATGTGAATTTACAATCAAATGGCCCTACCTTGTCAATACTTTCAATACCTGCTGCAATTAATGCGCACGTATCAATATCAGTACTCATTGGAATTAATGCATCACCAACGGTGGTATTAGATGTAGGTTTTGCATTAACTTCAATGCGACCTACCTTAGAAACTCGTTGCAGTTCATTCAAATTCATCTCTGGGCCTAACAGTCCTTCTGTTTGGCCAAAGATGGCTCCGATTATATCTGCTCTTTCAACAAGTCCATCAACTTCATAGGAAAGTTTAACGTGATACTTGACAATTCCTGATTGAGGCATAAACTATTCATCTCCTTTATTATCATAATTTCACTTTTTACTTTCGATATATGAGGGTATCGAAATAATCTACATTAAAAATATAGATTTTTTCAAACATTTTAGAGCATGTAGCAATTGCTACGTAAATATAAAAATGAAAAATAATGATGTTTTTGTTTATTCAGTGCTAAATGAGTGACCGCATGAACAGGATTTTGTTACATTTGGATTATTTATTTTAAATCCAGAACCCATCAAGCTTTCAATATAGTCTACGTTTGCACCTTGTAAGTGGTCAACACTGTAGCTGTCAACTAGGAGTTTGACTCCAGTTTCTTCCATGACTATATCATCTTCTTCTGGTGCTTTTTCAAAGCCCATTCCGTAAGATAGACCAGAACAACCGCCACCTTGAACATATACTCTAAGGTATTGAGGAGATTCTGCTTCTTCTTTCATAAATTCATGAATCTTTTCAGCAGCTTTTACAGTAACTGTGATCATCTTTTGTGTTTGCTCAGTTGCCATTATGAAAAAAAAGGCAGTTCAAATTATAATAAGCTTTTCCCACCAGACATACTAGTAATTCAAGAAATGAGCATATTTTTATCTCTCATGATTTCTAGTGATCTGCAATATGCTTGACTAGGTCACTTGAAGTAAGCATTCCAACAACTTTATCATCATCAATTACGGGTAATTTCTTTACATTTCTTGTCGACATCAAATCTGATGCCACCCATAAATCAGAATTAGGATCAATTGAGATAAGAGGAGAAGACATTATTCTTCGAACAGGAGTGTCAATTGGATAAGAATGTGCGGTAATTTTCATTGCAAAATCTCTATCAGTAACAATGCCAACAGGTAAATTATTATCTAAAACTACAACAGATCCAACCCCAGTATCTTCCATCATTTTTGCTGCATCAGTTGCAGTAACAGATGAATCAACAGAGACTACAAAACTATTCATAATTTGTTTTACCCAGGTTTTTTGTTGAATTGGATCAGATGAATTCATTGATAGATTTTATGAAGAGTAATATTTCAAAGGATTAATTGAATTTCAATTATGATAATCATGCTCATTAAAATCCAAACCTAAAGATACAGATAAAATTACGGTATTATCAGTTGTTTGAAATTTGAGTTCTTTTTCAGGTAAGAAGCTACGAAAAATTTGAGTTAGTAATTGCTCAGTAAAAACAGACCATTTCAAACCCAAATCATGTTGGATTAAAAATGTGTGTATATCACCTTCTACTCGATGATCAGAATTCATACCAGATGCTCGCATATAATCCTCCAATGTTTCCACGCAACGCTTCAAATCATATCCACCTTTGATAAACAAAACAGTATCTTTAATCATTGGAAACATCAAAGTAATTATTTCATCGATGTCTTTTCCATCTAGCTCCCCCCCTAAAGATTCTAAAATTCCTTTTGGGACTGGAATCATTCCAATCTTACTAGAAAAACGGTCCCATTGGACATATTTTTCTAGAATTTGTCTTACAAGAACATTTTGAGAGATACCTTTCTGGGTTGATTCGGTTTCTAATTCAGTGACAAGTTTTTCTGGAAGCCTATAAGTAATATTTCTAGTAGATTCCTTTTTTGATGAATGAATTTGGCTTTTTGCTGAAGAGATATTTTTGTCCAGCATTTTTAGATCAAATAGGAATTACAGGAAGTTAACTTGTGTGTGAAGAGTTAGGCACCAATTCAATGGATGTAACTTCCAGATCACATTTTAGAGAAATGGATTTTACTCTACTCTTGTACAGGAAGTATTTTTTCCCATCCTGATTGATGGAACCAGATATAGCAAGTAATTTAGCATCAAAGAGAGTCTGTAATCTTCTATACACAGTACTAATAGGAATTTTTTCTTCATTAGATATTTCCATTGCAGATTTTGGTTTTTCTAAAGTATTATGCAGAATTAATTTACAATATTTGTCAGCGAGTATTTCTAAAATGATCTGCTTTTTTTCATCATCAATTATTTTTTTGGTTTGAATTAATTCTTGCATGTAAAAAGACATCCAAAATTGAATATAATAGATAAGTCTGCACTGCAAGACAATGTATACTCATCACAATAATCACCAAAAAGGAATTATTTTATAAAATTCCTAGAGTCAAGATCTTGAAAAACGTATCGGTGTTACATATATCGTTATAGGACATAAGAATCAACCATTACAATACCAAACTTGAAAAACTATTTTTCATTTAATTGAATGGTTTTTTCACATCAATTATGAAGAAAAAATTTGGGCTGGTAGGAATACCAATTTTGGTTGCATTTTTAATTGTAGGTGCAACAGGAAATATTCAATTCTTGCCAGATCTAAACACAGAAACACAGACTATCTCTGAGGTACAAACACAAATTGTACCTGAAGTTAACATACAACAACCACAAATTGCAGAAGCTGAAGAACAACCAGTTAAGGAATATACTCTAATAATTGAGCAAACAGATATTCAAATATCGGATACTGCTGTCTGGCATGCTTGGACATACAACGGAACAGTGCCATCACCAACTCTAATGGTAAATCAAGGAGATCTATTGCGAGTTAGAGTAATCAACAATCATGATGTGACTCATAGTTTCCATGCTCATATGAGTGACTATGATCCTAAACATGATGGATCCCCAGTCAATGTAATTACTGGGGTCGGGGCAGGTTCTATGATTCCACCAGGTGGCGAATGGACATATGAATACAATGTAAATACTTGGGGAACAACATTTTTCCATGATCACGCAGGATCTGAAGGTCTTGGAATAAAGGACCACATTTTGCAAGGTCTTTACGGCAATATCATAATTGAAAGAAATCCTCCAAGACCATACATTGATAGATACATTCCAATCGTGATGGCAGAAATAGGCCACGATGTTGAAAGAATGGAAAAAGGTCCCACACCATACTTTATCATGAATGGTAAGGGTATGCCAGGTGGAGAAAAAGCTCTTGAAGAAATTTTTGCAGAGCAAGGACTAGATGGAGTTGTTGCGCAATTCAATTACACATTACCTGTCTACAAGGCAAAGGTTGGAGAAACAGTTGAATTTTCCGTTACAAATCTAGGAGACCAAATCCATTCATTCCACCTACATGGAAATAAAATGATTTCAAGTACAAATGAAAGAGGTTCTACAATAACATCTCAAACATTCCCACTAGTTCAAGGAACGCTTGAATCATTTATTATCAAACCAGACAAACCAGCAGTTTGGCTATTCCATTGCCATGTTGTTAGTCATGCAGATGCAGGAATGATAGGTCTATTCATAGTAGAAGAATAGCCTTCATTTTTTTCATTTTTTTATAGAAAATCATCAAAATTAATGGTATTTTAATATAAAAAACTAAAAATCATCTCTAAAAATAAACAAATGATTTAAAATCTTTGAAGGTAACTATTAGGTATGAAACATGTATCAATGAAAATATTGATTCCAGCAATTGTGTTTTCAATCTTACTAATTTCAAGTTCAACAAATTTTGTGAGTGCAGAATCTATTCCAGAATGGGTAAAAAATAATGCATTATGGTATGGTCAAGGAAATATTTCAGAGACAGAGTTTCTAAACATGATTAAATTTTTACTTGAAAGTGAGGTCATAAAATTAGAAAGTGTGGAAAAAATTGTTCCTGAAGTTAGGGATGCAACAGTAATAATTCCTAATGGTAACTTTGATGTATCAAGTTCAGCATTTTATATGCCATTGAATCTTGAAATTTCTGCAGGTACAACAGTGACATGGACAAATGATGATTCTGTTCCACATACAGTTCAAAGTCAAGATGAGTATGGAAACGTAATTGCATTGTTTAATAGTGCACCGTTGAATACTGGAGACAAATTCGAATATACTTTTGAAGAAGCTGAAGTTTACAACTACTTTTGCTCATTCCATCCATGGAGAGTTGGAGTAGTTACCGTAAAGTAGAATAAATGAAATTCTAATTTTTTTAAAAATAATAAAATAAGAAGGAAATTAGAAATAGCTATTTCTTTGACTTGTTTACAAATGCTGTCATTCGCTCTTCTCTGTCAGGATGAGTAAAGCAATTTCTCCAAGCAAGAAGTTCTATCGCAAGACCAGTATCAAGATCTGCGTTTCTTCCCTTGTTGATTGCAACTTTAGACATCTGAACACCCATCGTAGAGTTTCCAGCTATTTGTTGTGCCATTTTCAAAGCTTCTTCTTGTAATGATGCAAGAGGAACCACTTGGTTTACAAGGCCAATTTCTTTTGCCTCATCTGCTTTGACCATTTTGCCTGTATAGACGAGTTCTTTCGCCTTTGCTATTCCCACAATTCTCATTAATCTTTGTGTTCCACCCCATCCAGGAGGAACACCTATTGTTACTTCTGGTTGACCAAGTCTAGCAGTATCTGCTGCTATTCTAATATCACATGACATTGCAAGTTCACAACCTCCACCTAAAGCAAAACCGTTAACTGCTGCTATAGTTGGTTGTTTTACCAATTCAACAGTTGCAGTTACAAGTTGACCAGTTTTTGCATAATCGACTGATTCGTCTGCAGAGATTTTTGACATGTATTCAATATCTGCACCAGCAGAAAATGCCTTTTCTCCTTCACCAGTCAAAATGATAACTTTGACATCATCATTATGGTTTAGTTCTTCAAAAGTTTTGATTAGCTCTTTTGCAACATCAATGTTCATAGCATTAAGTTTGTCAGGTCTGTTTATTTTGACAGTACAAATGCCATCAGAAGTAGATGTGATAACTAGTGACATGATAATTTGCCAAGAGATATGGAACTTAAATGTTATCTATTTTCCGAGTTTATTGCCCCATTGAGCTAATGCAGATGCGGCTGCAACCCAAGTTCTAAGGTCTTGATAAACTGGAACATTATGTTTCTCAATCAATTTTATCATTTTTTCAGTATATGGACCACCATTACCGCCAGCAAGAATTGGTTTCTTCTTTGTCTTTGAGAGATCAGATAGATAATCAACAATTGTTTCTTCAAGTGGATCATCTTGGAAGACAAACCAAGGCATAGCAATATCAATATTTTTTTCATCTAAGAATTGTTCAATGACAAATCTATAGTCATCTGCAGTTGCACCACCACCTACGTCTGCAGGATTACCATTATGAATAGGAACAGTTGGTGGGAAACGATCCTTTATTTTTTTAAGGATTTTTGGTGACAATTTTCCTATTGTAAGACCAAATTTTTCTAATTGATCAATTCCACCAATCATTGGACCAGCGCCATTACTAGTCATAGCAACATGATTACCCTTTGCAGGAGGTTGCCAGGCCAGTGCCTTCAAGACTCCAACTAGTTCTTGATAACTATCAACTGAAATAATTCCTGCTTGTTTGAATGCACCCATAATCATTGCATTTGAGCCTCCAAGTGAGCCTGTATGTGATGCAGCTTGTTTTGCACCTGCAGCAGTTCTTCCACTCTTCCAAATTACGATGGGTTTCTTTGTTTCTTTCATTACACGTTTTGCAGTATTGATGAATTTCCTACCATCACCAAATCCTTCAACGTATAATCCAATTACTTTTGTTTGAGGATCATTTGCAGCATACCATATCATATCTGCTTCATCGACATCAGAACGATTACCAAAACTGATCATTTTTGACAAACCAAACAAATCAGCACTTTCTAACATACTAATTCCCATGGTTCCACTTTGTGAGAAAAATGCAACATTTCCTAATTTTGAACGTACCATTCTTTCTTGTCCTTGGAATGCACAATCAAGTCTATTTGCTGCATTAAACATTCCAATACAATTAGGACCAACTACACGGATTTTGTGTTTTAGTGATAATTCTTTTACCTCAGCTTCCATTGCAGCCCTGTCACCACCAAGCTCTTTACCGCCACCAGAAACGATTACAACATTATGAATTCCTTTCTTTGCACAAATCTTCATAATAGGTCCACATGCTGAAAGATCAATACAAACAACAACCAGATCAACCTTGTCTTCTATTGCATCTAATGATGGATAACATTTGATTCCAAGAATTGACTCTTGTTTAGGATTAATTGGATACACTTTACCTTTGTAATCTTGCTTTCCAAGTGCATCTAATACAGAATTACCAATCTTTCCCGGGGTTGCAGATGCACCAACCAGTGCAACAGACTTTGGAGTAAAGAATGACTCCATTGACGTAATGTTTGGTTTTGTTTTTGAGATTGAATTCTTTTTTAATTCATTATTCAGAATTATCTTTGCATCTACTACAAAGTAAGATTTAGGATATACAATTACTGGATTAAAATCAATGCTGTTTACATAATCTGCATTTTCTACACCTAATTTGCCTATGTCAACCAACATTTTTGCAACCATGTTAATGTCAATTGGAGCACTGCCACGGAATCCTTTGAGAAGTTTTGAGCCTTTTAGTTCATTTAGCATTGATTTTGCATCAGATGTTGTAATTGGAAGCATTCTAAATGCAACATCTTTGAATATTTCAGTCATCACTCCTCCCAATCCAGCCATAATCATTGGGCCAAATTGTGGATCATTTTGAATACCAACTATTAGTTCTACTCCTCCTTTTGGAACCATCTTCTCCAAAAGAATTCCTTTTACATCAACTCCTTTCTTTTTAGAAAGTCTACCATACATGTCGGTGAATGTTTTTTTGACATCATCAACATTATCGACGCCAACTTTAACTCCACCAACATCAGTCTTGTGTAAAATTTGCGGTGAAACTACTTTCATAACAAGAGGAAAACCAATTTTCTTTGCTTGTTTTGCTGCTTCCTCAGCAGAAGTGGCAAGTGCAAAAGGTGGGACCTTAACACCATATGATTTGAGTATTGATTTTGATAATTCTTCAGTTATAACTTTGTGATCGGTTTGAATGGTATCGTCAAAAATTTTCTTTACAACAGTCATTGTTCAATCGCTAAATCAGAATTAAGTATATTAAACTTTGGTCAAAGGCCAAAAGATGATTTGAAATTGTTGTAAAAATTATCCATATTTGATTTCACAGTTGAAATATTTTCAATAATTTCTGAGCGAATTTTTTGCGGATCTATATATGGGATTTTTTGAAGTTTTTCTTCTGTATGATCCAGCCACAAATTCACCATATCTTCATTTACCTCTAAATGAAATTGCAATCCGATAGCACTTTTGTATTGAAATGCCTGATTGAGATAATGCTCAGATGAGACTAGTCTGGTTGCACCTTCAGGTAAATCAAAGGTATCCCCATGCCAATGAAATACTGTAAAAGGGTTTTTGAACCCAGAAAAAAATCGAGAATTATTGCTTATTTTCAAATCATCATAAAACCCAATTTCTTTTTTAGGTCCACGATATACTTTAGCACCAAAAGTTTTAGCAATTAATTGTGAACCCAAACAAATTCCAAGAATAGGAATATTATTTTCAACAGAATTTTTGATTAGTTGTTGTTCTGCTTGAAGATAGGGTAAATCATCATTTGCACTTTCAGGCGCACCTAAAATTACAACTAGAGAAAAATTTTTCTCAGGTAATGGTTCACATTTTGCATTAACTGAAGACATATCAAATCCATCATTATTGAGAAGTTCACCCAAATATCCAGAGCCTTCAATCCGAGTATTTTGCACAAGCAAAACATCAGACATTGTTTGTTATGAGCAAAAGTGCTTAATATGTTAAAATGGATTTAACACTGTGTTAGTTTCTGAACAAGAGATTTTAGAATTAAAAGATTTTGTGTTTGAATTAAACTCTATAAGAAATAGTGTAGTTATTGTTGAAGGAAAAAGAGACTCTAATGCATTAAAGAAACTTGGCTATTCTGGTAAAATTTTGGAATTTCATAGATTTGGAGGAATGATTAATTTTATAGACTCTGTTGCAAAGTATGAAAGACTGATTATTCTTTTTGACAGAGACAAGAAAGGTAGGACATTAACTGAAAAGACAATTCAGTTGTTGCAAAGAAGGACAAAAGTTGATCTTTCATTTAAAAGAAAACTTCGAATAATAACTAAAGGAAAAATAATGTTTATTGAACAACTGGTATGTTACGAATCTTTTCTATCTTAAGATTACGGCCAAATACCCTTTTGATTAAAGGCTTCTAGAACTCTTTCAACGGCCAAAACCATAGTCGCTTTTCTCATGTCAATTTTGTGCTTTTTAGAGAGAGCATAGGCATCCCTGAATCCCTTAGTAATATTTGTCTCCATTTTGTTTGCAACCTCGTCAAAGGTCCAATAGTAACCCATATTGTTTTGTACCCATTCTAAGTATGAAATGCAAACACCACCAGAATTTGCTAGAATATCAGGAATTACTAAAATTTTCTTTTGACGAATAATTGGATCAGCTTCAGGTAATGTTGGACCATTTGCAGCTTCTGCAATAATTTTACACTGTAGATTTTTTGCAATCTTTGCATTGATTTGGTTCTCAAGTGCTCCTGGAACCAAAATATCACATTTAGTAGTAAGTAACTCTTCAGTGGAGATAGTTTTGCTTCCAGGGAATCCAACTACCGAACCTTTCTTTTCTTTATGTGCCAATATTGCACTAACTTTTGCACCTTTTGGAATTGAAATAGAGCCTTTGGAATCACTAGCACCAATTACTTTGGCACCCATCTTCTCAAGATATTCTCCTGCAAATGTTGATGCATTACCAAATCCTTGTAACACAACTTTGGCACCTTTCAAACTAATCTTCAATTCTTTTGTAGCTTCTCTAACAGTATATGCAGCCCCCAATCCAGTTGCCACATTTCTTGCAAGAGAGCCACCCATTGAAATTGGCTTTCCAGTAATTACACCTGGAGTGTATTTGTTACCATTTAATTTACTAAATGTGTCCATAATCTGAGTCATTTCTTTTCCTGTCGTGTAAACATCAGGAGCTGGAATATCTTTTTCAGGACCAATAATTTCAGAAATTTTGAATGCAAATCCTCTAGTGAGTCTCTCCAATTCACCATCACTGAGGTTCTCAGTTTTCGGATTAACATAGATGGCACCCTTACCTCCACCAAGTGGAATATCAACAATTGCACACTTCCAAGTCATCCATGAAGAAAGTGCCATAACTTCACGTTCCATATATTCAACCCCACCTTCGGGATCAAAATATCTAATACCTCCTTTGTAAGGGCCCCGGTCATTGTTATGTTGGCTTCTAAAACCTGTAAAGATTCTAATTTTACCATTGTCCATTTTTACTGGAACTTTAACCCTCAAAACTTTATTTGGCATTGCCAAGTATTCACGTAACTCTTTATCTTTTATGCCAATTATATCACAAGCATCATTAACCTGTTTTGTTGCATTTGTAAAAGGATCGTTTTTAATCAAAGATAATTTTTTAGATTGCACATATTATATTAAGTTTAATTCAAAATTTCAGATCGTAAAATCAAAAATTCAATTACAAATAGACTTTCTCATGATTCAATTTTCTGTCTAATTTTTCAATTGCTTCATCAAGTGCACCAATGTTAATTTCAAGAAAATTTGACAAGTGAAATATTGCCCCGTATTTTTCACCAATTTTTGAAACCATATTATTTTTCTCTAGGACTTTCATATGATGTTGAACCGCCTTGTAATCAAGATCAAGTTTCTTTGCTAATTGATGTGTATTACATGGTTGTTCAAGTAAATTGATGATTATTCGTAAACGTGATAATCCGCCTCTTGTACTTGTAAACAGGTAAAGTAGTAATTTTTTAGTCTGTTTATCGGTTTTTCTTGGCTCTGTAACTTGTCTTGATTTAATGATTTTTTTGAATTCTAAGAGTTGATTGGCCATACTACCTGAAATAAAGTATGTCGATTTTGCTTAAAACCTTATTTCCAGATCTTTGCCATTTCAGACAAGATAATTACCCTTAAATTGACTTGGAATGAACTCGTGATATTATGATGGCATCACGCGGTTATGATATGACTCCTACAATGTATTCCCCAGATGGTAGAATATACCAAGTAGAATATGCAATAGAGACTGTAAAAAGAGGAACTCTAGCAATTGGCATATCTAGTAAAGAAGGAGTTATCATGGCAGTTGAAGAAAAACCTCGAACGCTACAAACTAGTAACATTACACAAAAAATTTTCCAAGTAGATTACCACATAGGAGTTGCTGCAGCAGGTTACATCCCAGATGCGCGTGTTCAAGTAGACGGTGCAAGATTCTTTTCACAAGGAAACAGAATGACTTATGATGAATCTGTTGAAGTTGCAACAGTTGCCAAACATTTAGCAGATCAAGCTCATCAATTTACACAGTATGGAGGAGTACGTCCAAATGGAGTTTCTATGATAATTGCAGGAATTGATCAAAAGGGAGAATCAATCTACGTAACTGATCCTAGTGGAACCTATATACAATTTGCAGCAGTTGCAATAGGTGCAGGTTCTGATGAAGTAAATGAATTTTTGGAAAAAAATTACAAAGAAGATATAGGTTTAGACGATGCAGCAGCTTTAGCCATAGCAGCAATTAATCTAAAATCGGAAGCAAAAGAGGGAATAAACCACATAAAAATGGCAAAGATTACATCAGAAGCAAAAGTCTTTGAGAAAGTTTCAGAATCTGATTTACAAAATTATTCTCAAAACACATCAAAGTTTGCCCCATAATAGAAATTTAGATTTGAAAACTTTTCAAACAAGTATACTGAGACGATAGATTATGGGTTTAGGCAGTTATTGGGGAGAGGTGATGGAAGTACTTCGGGAAATCATTCCAATTTATGATAAAGTTAATTCTATTATTTCGTTAGGCAAAGATAAAGAGCATCGAATTCGTGGAATTTCACAAAGAGTATTCCCAGGAAACAAAATTCTTGATGCAGGTTCTGGTTTTGGAAATATGTCAAAAACAGCAATGAAATTAACTGATGGAAAAATTTCAATTACACTTTATGATCCTCTCGTACCCATGTTAAAAAATACAGGCACATATTTTGAAAAATCACCAGACATGGCAAACGGAGTTTTTGAACATATTCCATTTAAAGATGAAGAGTTTGATGCAGTGTTATGCGGTTATTCTTTAAGAGATGCAATCAATTTGAGAATTGCTATTTCTGAAATTCACAGAGTATTGAAAAAAAATGGAAGATTTGTAATTGTGGATTTAGGAAAACCAGATGAGGTATTTTATAGAGCAGGCGTTTCATTTTATCTAAGATGTATTTTACCCATTCTTGCATTTGTTGCAGGAGGGAGACTTGGGTTAAAGTTTGGAACACTGTATGGCACATACAAAAGATGGCCTCAAAATAAAAAACTGGAAGGACTAATACTAGAGAAATTTTCAAGAGTTGAGTTTGAGAAAGATCTTATGGGTGGGGCAATAATGATTGCCGCATACAAATGAAAAGAGTTCTGATACTAGTCAACATCACCGGTTTAATCATAGGGATTTCATATGGATTGCATGGACCAATTCTTCCAGTATTTGCAAAGAATATAATTGGTGCCACATATTCAGATCTTGGATTAATTGGATTAACAAATTTTATTCCCTACATGTTTATTCCACTTTTTGTAGGAATTCTTCTTGACAGAATTAACAACGGATACCTGCTTGCATTAGGTGCTGCCATCAATTCTGCATCAATTTATCTCCTATCAATTGCACAGTCAGTTCCAGAAATAATGGGATTCAGAATAATGACAGGTGTTGCCCATGCATTTTTTTGGCCTCCATGTGAATCTATCATTTCCAATGAAAGTTCTGAGAAAAACAGGGTCAAAAACATCTCTTGGTTTACAATGTTTTTTGTAATTGGATTCATGGCAGGTCCTTTACTAGGTACAATATTCCTTGAAGGATTAGATGTTACATACAGAATTTTATTCCAAATTGCAGCATTTATTCTCGCTGCAGCAATAATTACGTCACTTCTAGCCTCAAGAAAGAAGGTAAAAAACCATCATGAACGATTTTCTTTTTCGTCGATTAAAGAAATGAAGAAATTTCCCGAAGTGATAGTATTGTTGGTTTTCTGCACATCTTCTTTTGGGATAATTCTTACAATTTATCCAGCATTTCTCAATGACAATGGAATGTCAGCTACAGACATTTTGTTATTGTATTTTATTTTTGGAATATCACGAGTGGTATCACTCGCATTGACAGGAAAATTTGCAAGAAAAACAAGCCAAACTTTGATTGCAGCAACTATTGCAGTGTCAATTGGATTAGCCATATCGGTGGTTGCAGATTCAATTATTACTTTTGGTATAGCTTTGGTTCTAATGGGATTTGGGTTTAGTATATTTTTTCCATTAACTTTGGAGATCATTTTAAGTAAAACCCAAAAGAAAATTTCAGGAAAAATTATTGGTGCATATGAAACAATTTTTGGTATGGGTTGGGCGATAGGGCCTACCATTGGTGGACCAATCACACAATCATTTGGAAATGAAACACCGTATTTGGTATTTTGTGTAATAGGAATAGGAGTAACATTATTTGCAATAAGATCTAGAAAGAAACTAGAACCACAAAGAATTCTAAATTAAATAGATGTGGTTCCACGTTTTTTGGTACAGATATCAAGTGCATCATCAACTGTTGTGACAAAGACTTTTCCATCACCTTTAGTTCCAGTGCAAGCAACATTTGCAATTGCATTCAATATATCATCCAGTTTAGGATCATCGACAACACAGATGACCATATCTCTACTGAAATACTGTCCAACTAGAGGAGGATCTTGTGCACCTTGACCTTGAACCTGATGAACTGTAACACCACCAACGCCAATCTTTTTGATTGCATCTATAACAGCATCTCTGAATCCTGGTTGAATGATTGCCTCTATTTTTTTCATAAAAACTAACAGTTCTGAATTTATTTAAATCAATTAGTGCTTCTCATATATGATATTCAATGATAAAATCAGTAGTTTAGGCACAAATATGGACATTACGTTTAATTTCAAAATAAAGAATATCAAAGTAACTTGGATTATTCATTGAACATAGGTGGAAGTGAATG
This sequence comes from Candidatus Nitrosopumilus sp., assembly GCA_029860565.1. Taxonomy (GTDB): domain Archaea; phylum Thermoproteota; class Nitrososphaeria; order Nitrososphaerales; family Nitrosopumilaceae; genus Nitrosopumilus. The sequence goes on along the minus strand of JAOUAY010000007.1, from coordinate 197 downwards.
GATGATTATAATTTTTGTTGCATTAGTTTTAATTTTAGGAACAGGAAAGCTTCCAGGAGCTGCTAAAAAATTAGGAAAAGCAGTTAATGAATACAATAAAGCAAAAAATGAAATTCAAGAACAAATGAAAGAAGTTACAGATGAAGTGCCAAAAATTTCAGGACCAGTTGAAACAGAACGAGAAAAGTTAGAGATGA
>JAOUAY010000042.1 GCA_029860565.1 Candidatus Nitrosopumilus sp. | reverse complement strand
TCACCTGCTTCTGCAGTTGGCATTTCTGTATGGTGAGTTTCAATAGATTTGATTTCACCAAGTGCACCAGAAGGCATTACAATAATTTTTTGATTTGCTTTCATGGTACCAGTTTCAACTCTACCTACAGGTACAGTTCCTACACCAGTAATTGTATAAACATCCTGAATTGGAACACGTAGTGGTTTACCAACAGGTTTCTCTGCTACTGTAAAGTCATCAAATGCTTCAAGTAGTGTTTTACCCTTGTACCAATCCATATTCTCAGATTTTTTAACTAAATTGTCACCTTTCCATCCAGAAACTGGAATAAAAGGTACATTTTCTAGTTTGTAACCGACAGATCTTACTAGTTTTTCACCTTTCTCTTTGGCTGCTTTGAATGCATCTTCTTTGTATTCAACTGCATCCATTTTATTAATTGCAACAATAAGTTGACTTACACCTAATGTTTTTAGTAAGAATGCATGTTCTCTTGCTTGTCCACCTGCAGCAATTGCAGTATCAGTTTCACCTTCTTTTGCTGAAAGTACTAGAATGGCTGCATCTGCCTCAGAAGCACCAGTAATCATATTTTTAATAAAGTCTCTGTGACCAGGAGCATCGATCAAAGTAAAGAAATACTTTGCGGACTCAAATTTTTGGAAAGCTAAATCAATTGTGATACCTCTTTCTCTTTCATCTTTAATGTTATCCATAACCCAAGCATACTTGAAAGTGTCACCTTTTCCGGTCTTCTCTGATTCGACTCCATGTGCTGCAATTGTTCTTTCATCGACAACTCCAAGATCCATCAAAAAATGCCCCATAGTTGTAGATTTACCATTATCAATATGACCCGTTATAATCAGGTTCAAATGTTGTTTATCTGCCATATCGAAATCGTCACTAATGGCATTTATTACTGTTATGAATTTTTGAAAAAAAAGATACTTTTTTTCAATTAATTTTAAGATTATGAATTTAAAAAAATACACATAAATCAAGGGAGTAAAAAACACAACCATGAAGATTACAGTTTCTGTTATCAAGGCTGACGTTGGAGGAATAGGAGGCCATACAAGACCAAGTGATTCATTAATTCAAGCAGTTAGAGATACAGTGAACAATTCAAAACATTTGCTTATAGATCATTACATCGGATACTGTGGAGACGACGTTCACATTGTCATGTCTCACACTCATGGAGTCGACAGTGAACAAATTCACAAGATGGCATGGGATGCATTCATGGCAGGAACCAAAGTTGCACAAGAAGAAGGACTGTATGGCGCAGGACAAGACTTGCTAAAGGATTCCTTTTCAGGAAATATCAAAGGAATGGGTCCTGGAGTTGCAGAAATGGAATTTGAGGAAAGGCCAAATGAAGCATTCACAGTCTTTGCAGCAGACAAGACCGAGCCGGGGGCATTTAACTATCCAATTTATAGAATGTTTGTAGATTCACTAAGTAATACGGGATTAATCGTAAACAGAAATCTTGCAGACGGTGTAATAATCAACGTCATGGATGTGGAGCAAGGCAAAGTTGCAAGTCTAGAACTGTGGCAAGACAAGCCAACACTTGAGGCAGCATTGATGTACCCAGGAAGATATGTCGTAGATACAGTTACCACCAAAGGAGGAGAACCAATACTTGCAGCATCAACTGATAGACTGCACAACATTGCAGGGACATATGTTGGAAAAGATGATCCGATTTTACTAGTCAGAACACAAAAACTATTCCCAGCTACAGAAGAGGTAGGCAGTGTCTTTAACAATCCACATTACGTTGCAGGAAACACGAGAGGCAGTCACAACATGCCATTAATGCCAGTAAAACTAAACTCCGCAGCAACAATCAATTTCTGCATTCCAATTGTAGAGTCACTTGTGTTTAGCATGCATAATGGAAAGTTCACAGGTCCGTTTGACGGATTCTCAACCCCAGACTGGGATTACATCAGAGAGATTGCGACAAAAAAGGCAATTTCAATTCGAAGTCAGGGATTCATACATCCAGCCACACTCGTCCCATCAGAACTAGAGTATGCCGAGGGATACAAAGCAAGAATGGCAGTGCTTGAAGAGAAGATGAAGCCGATAGAGGGAAGTGTCTCCAGCGGCGAAAAGAAGGAAAACTACGAAGATCCAGACTAGAGTAATTTATTCAAAATTGATAAAACCGCATGAGTGTTAAAAGATTAATCCAATACAAAACATATGTCAGATAAGTTTTCAAAGCGTAAGAATTAGAAATCTAGTTGAAGGATAAGTATCATCATAAGATGAATAGAGTCTTGGGAAGAATCCACGTCTAACAATCTTTTAATGGATAATTTTTTCATATAGTTCTATGAAGAAGAATTTTATTAATTTTTTTGATTTTATCTGTATCAGGTACGCTGATATTTTTGTTAGGGATTTCCAATTTTGATTTTGCCTTTGCACAAGAAAATCAAAATTCAAATTTTTTAGGATATCAGTCATTTCTAATTGAAACTGCTTTTTGGGACAATACACAATTTTGTAAAGAAGCAGAAAACATATTACATGAAAAAGAGAAAACCATGGAACAAATAATATGGATAAGTAAAGATCCTAATCAGTTAGACGAATTCATTAAAAATAGTACATACAGAGAGCGACAAATTATTTTGGAATGTATGAAGGGAGGATTACCTGAAATGAAATCAGAATTAAGAGTAAACAAGATTGGTTTTTTGGAAGGATTGAACAATCATAACGTAAAAGGAAAAGTCAGCACTTTAACCATTGGAACTGAAGATTACTTAAGTTTAGATTATTTTGAGATTGATTATGATCCTGCTAAAAATATACCAGATCTTCACATATATTTGACAGATTCTAATTTCACAGATTCTAAATGTACAGAAGGAGAATACCTAGGAAAGGTAAAAATAAAAAAGGGAAATAAGAATTATCCGCTCTACAAAGACTTGAAAAATTTTGACATTATCACATTGTGTGATAAAATTTCAGAAACGATGTTTGCAAAAGCAAATTTAAGGCAGAGCAATTTCATCATAGATCCATTTTTTGAATTGGATGTCTTGCAAGATGTCAAAACCCCAAAGATAGAATCAAAAATAATCGAAGAGAAGACAGGGATTGCAGTAGGAGCTAATAACATACTAGCAAAAGGAACAGCTAAAGCTTCTTTTGAGGAAGACTTGGCTAGATTAAATTTAGAAAATATAGCTATTAGCGATGGAGAAAGTTTTGGACTATATATGACAAAAGAAGGCAAAGTAAAAGAACCCAGTGATTGGACTATGGGTCCAAATCAAAGTGTTTTTGTGAGCAATACCAATACAGATGAAATTCTTAGTTATAATGCCAATACAGGGGAATTTCTAGGTGTTTTTGTGAGCTCAGAGAATAATGGAGGACTGAAAGGACCAAAGGATCTTGTGTTTGATCCTGAGAACGAATATCTTTATGTAAGCAGTTTTCTGACCAACGAAATTTTTCTTTATGACGCAACAGGAAATTATGTAGACAGTGTCAATAATGAATTTCTCCAGAGACCAATAAATATGAAATTTGATAAAAATGGAGATTTCTTATTTGTAGTAAGTTCTGATAATAACAAGGTTCTAAAATTTAATGTAAAAATTAATGAATACGAAGGTAAACCTGGACTTGAATTTGTAAAAGTATATGATTTGAATAAACATCACCCATTATTTACGAATCCATCCGCAGTTGCAATTTCCAATGACAATGACGGAGAATTCTATGTGAGTAGCGCAACACAAAATATGATTTTACGGTATAATTCAATAGATGACGAATTCAATGTTTTTGTGAGCTCAGAGAATAATGGAGGACTGAAAGGACCAAAGGATCTTGTGTTTGATCCTGAGAACGAATATCTTTATGTAAGCAGTTTTCTGACCAACGAAATTTTCCGTTATAATGCAACAACTGGAGAGTTTGTGGATAAATTTGTCAGTTCGCAAATCACTGATTTGGCAAATCTAAAATATGCAGTAATTGGTCCTGATGGATTTTATTTAACTGACTCAGAAAATGGAGATATTTTACTTTATAATTTAAAGACAGGAACAGTTGAAGATGACCCATTCATAATAAGAGGACATGGAGGGTTAGACTTTCCAAAAACAATCATCTTTGGACCAGACAAGCATAATCCATCTTATTTGTATGTTGCAACCGCAGATAATAGAATTCTTCGATATAATGCAGAGACAGGTGATGTTATTGATGAAGAGCCATTTATTTCATCCAGAGGAGAACTTTCAGGTTCGGAAGGAATGGCTTTTGGTCCAGATTGCAGTACTAGTTCAGATAATTGTTATCTGTTCATAAGTGGAAATAACAATTCAGTTGTACAATATTCGCTTGATGGAACTCTGATGAATGAACATTTTGTGGACGACAGTGAGTTGAGAAATCCACAGTCTCTTTTATTTGTAAATCAAAATTTATGGATTGCAAATTTCGACACAGATGAAATTCTTCAATATAACGGCATAACAGGGGAATTTATCGGTAGTCTAAAAATTACAAACGGACTGAATGGTCCAACCGGAATGACATATGATGAAGAAAATGAAATACTCTATGTCAGCAGCAGTGGTAGCAATCAGATTTTGAAATATAACCCACAAGATGACAAAACAGACATTGTATTCTCCTCAGATGATTTAATGAAAAAGCCTCAAAATTTACTATTGGATAACAGTTCCAACCTTTATGTCATTAGCGAGGGAACAAACAGTGTACTTCGTTATGATACTACAAATTCAACGGATGAGCCTTACGAATTCATCGCAGATAGAAGCAAAAATCTGACTATGCCAAAAGATATCGGATTATTTGATGCAGATAATGATAAAATTTACGATGAAGTTTGCGTTAACGATCTTGGAGTGGATGCGATAAAATGTTATGACAAAGAAACAGGATACTTTGAACGTCTAATGGTTGTACCATTTAATCGAGGGATTGTAGGAATAGAGAATTCAGTAATCGGTCCGGATGGAGAACTCTATGTCAGCAATACTCTGTTTAATCGAATAGACAGACATGATGGATTAACAGGTCTGTTCGGGGATGTTTTTATAAATACTGCCAAGGAACCATTACAAGGACCACGTTATCTTGCACTTGATTCTGAAAACTATCTTTATGTGACAAGTAATAACAACCACCAGGTTCTAAGATACAATGCCATAACTGGAGAATTTGTGGATGTTTTAATTACTGAAAAAAGTGGAGGTCTAAGCTCTCCTCAAGGAATTCTGGTTAATGAATCTTCTTTGTATGTAAGTAGTAATGAAAATCATAAAGTCTTAAAATATGATAAAAAAACAGGTAAATTCCTAGGAGATTTTATCCCATCACGCAAAGGTGATTTAAAACAACCTAGAGACATAGTTTCAGATGAAAAACAAAATATTTTTGTCAGCAGTAATGAAAATCATAAAGTCTTAAAATATGATAATAAAGGTAATTTCATAGAAGAATATGTAAACAAACAAGACGGGCTAAAACATCCCGAAGGATTAGTATTTGGAGAAAATTCACTTTATGTGAGTAGTCAAGAAGAGAATAAGGTTTGGAAGTTTACAGAAATTAATGGAAGGATAGTAGGCAAAATTCTAATTGACGAAAACCATCTGGATAAACCAAGAGGTTTAGTATTTGACGAACAAACAAAAATTCTTTATATTGCCAGTGAAGGAAATAACAAAATATTTTCATATGACACAAAAAATGGTAAAATCGAGGAAGTCACATCAATAACAAATAGTGGAAAACTAAACCGACCTTACGATTTGATATTGAAAAAAGGAAATAATAGTAAAACAAATTTCTATATTTCCAATCTAGATAACAACAACTTGTTATCATTTACTACTGAAAAAGGAAAAGAAAGCATAATTGAAGTATTTAATCCGGGCAATACCGGAGCGATAAGTCCTACAGGGTTAGCATTTGGACCAAATAACATACTATATGTATTAAGTGAAAAAAATAATGCAATTTACAAGTATGACAGTATCAAAGGGAATCTCTTAGGATTGTTTACTGTTTTACCATTATCCAATGTTGGTGAGAAATTAGTCGATGGTTCTTTAAGAGATATTGTATTTGATAAAGATGGTAGGAATCTCTATGTTACCAGTATGTTTACAGATGAAATTTTAAGATACGATATTGAATCTGAAGAATGGTCCAACTTCGTAAACATTTCATCAAGAGATAAATTAAAAAATCCTGATAAGATATTATGGAAGACCGATGAAAATGGTGTTGAACATCTCTTTGTCACTTCATATTCTCAGGACACACTCCTCAGATTTAATGTAAATGGGGACTTTGAAAAAACCCAGAAAGTAGATCAAAATCAAGATACAATGAAAGTAAAAAGTATGATGGTTGGTCAGAATAATCAGCTATATGTAACCGGAAAAGACTATAGCGAAACATATCAAATTATAGATAATGGACCAAACAAAAAATTTGATTATGGTGGAATTTATCTTGGAACAGTTGACGATGATCCGTTCAATGACGAATACATACTCAACAATATCAATACAACATCATACAATACAGCAGTTATCTATGATAATCTATTAGAAAAATCATCTTCAATCATAAACCTTCATGATAATCAAGTCTTAGAGATATTTCCCATTTCAGCGAATATCAATTCTTTTGTTTCAAGTCTTAGTTTTGTTGAAAATCCAAGTTTAATTCTGCCCAATATAGAAAAGAAGGCAGGATTCTTTAAAGAAACTGAGGGAATATCGGCCATAGGTCAGTTAGAAGTAGATAAAATTGGAAAAAATGCAAAATTAAGATTTAGTAATTTTGACATAAAATATGATAAGAAGGATTATGTCTCATTACAAAACTCACAGACAGGCATTATGGTCAACGGTCCTGAAATAATAGCATGTTTTGTCAAGACAGATATCGACTATTGTGATAAAGATTCCAGAGACATAGGGAGTCTGGATATAAATTCAGGTGATGAAATATTTTCAGTACGAAATATTGATCTTGACGTATATAACAAAATACTACTATATGATAATGCACTAAAGAAAAAAATTGCACTTGTCAATCTACATCATGCAGGACCTATCAAAGTAACCCCCGAGTTATTTTTAGAATGGGCTCAATACGAATTTACCGCTTTTCCCATAATGATGTTAACTCTAATCGCATTTCCTTTGCTTATGGATTATAGTAGAATAATAGTGAAAATTGGAATCTTGTCAGCACATGATGTGTTTAGAAAAATGAAAGAGAGAAGAATGACGACTTTGTACCCAGTATCAACAAATAAAAAAGTAACAATCCTCATTCCAGCTCATAATGAAGAAGCAGGAATTCGTGCAGCAATTGAGGCGTCACTAAGAAACACATACAAAAATAAAGAAATAATTGTAATAGATGACGCATCCAAAGATAATACTTACAAAATTGCAAAAGAATATGCAGATAAAGGTCTGATCAAAGTACTTCACAGAGAAGAAGCTAGCGGTTCAAAAGCAGGCGCATTAAATTATGGGTTTGAATTTTCCACGGGTGATTTAGTTTTATGTATGGATGGGGACACAATTTTAGATACAAATTCAATAAGTAATGCAGTAAGATATTTTGAAAAAGGAAACAATAAGAAAATAAAAAACAAACAAGGTGAAGAAGTATATGCAGTTTCAGGCAATGTAAAAATTCTAAGTGGAGATGAAGGAGTAGAAAACATCTTAACTAGGTTTCAAGAGTATGAATATTTATTTGCCATAGAACTTGGAAGAACATTTACCACTACATTCAATATGCTTATGATAATTTCAGGAGCTTTTGGTATTTTTAGAAGAGATATTTTTAGTGTTATTGGAAAGTTTGACAAAGATACAATGACAGAGGACTTTGATTTAGCCCTCAAAATACGCAAAAGAAAAGGGAAAATC
>JAOUAY010000196.1 GCA_029860565.1 Candidatus Nitrosopumilus sp. | reverse complement strand
CTGCCATATCATAGCTAGGCCAAATTCTGTATTTTTCACCTAATGTGTAATGTTTACCTTCGATAATTCTGAATAACACCGGATCTCTCATAACTGCATTATCTGCTTTCATGTCTCCACGAAATCTCACTATGGCATCGCCTGGTTTGAATTTCTCATTCATCTTTTCCCAATTTTTATTATTCTTATCAATGTCATTTGTACTGCATTTACATGCTTTTCTCTCTCTTCTATTTTTGCTGATATCTTCTCTTTTACAAGTACAAACGTAAGCTTTATCTGAATTGATTAACTCAATTCCTTTTTCATAAAACACTTTCATGTCATCTGATGTGTTTTTTACTGTATCAAATTCTATTCCTAACCATTCTAGTCCTACTTTGATAGCTGCATGATACTCCATTCTTTCTGCTTCTGGATTTGTATCATCCATTCTTAAAATAAATTTTCCACCATACATCTTGGCATATTCTGAATTAATGATTGCAGCTTTTGCATGACCGATGTGGGGATAACCATTAGGTTCTGGAGGAAATCTTGTTATGACTTTTCCTTGTTCTGCATCTTTTAATTCTGGTAATCCTTCTCTTCCAATAATTTTTTCTTTAGGTGCCAAAAGATCTGGAAATTTTTCTTTAATTTCTTTTCCTTGCTCTTCTGATGATAATTGATTAACTGCACTGACAATTTCAGAAATATCTCCTGTGATCTCTTTTACTTTACTTCTAAATTCTGGTTTTGTTCCAAGAATTTTTCCTAAAATTATTTTATCTCTAGTTTCTCCTCCATGCTCAAATGCATTTTGAAGAGCCATTTTTCTAATTTCTTTTTTTAGTTCTTCATCCATTCTAATTCTTACCTATTGCAACTATACACTTCGTTTAACAACAAAATCTAATAATGAGATTAATTCCATTTTTGCAGATCCAGAGTATTTTGCTAATGATTTTTCAGCTTTTTCTGCGTATTTTAGAGCCTGTTTTCGTACATTTTCTTCTATTCCTAAAGATCTAATCACATCTACTGCTTTGTTGAGATCTTTTCTTGATACTTTGGAATTTCCAAACGCTTTTAGAATTATTTTTTTATCATTACCTTTTGCTGATTTTATTGCCATTAGAATTGGAAGTGATTTCTTACCTTCTCTAAGATCATTTCCTACAGGTTTCTTTGTAATTTTAGAGTCTCCCATCACACCAATGAGATCATCAGTTATTTGAAATGCAATTCCTAAATTCCTTCCAAATGATGAAAGATTTGTAATGTCCTTCACTTTGTTTGTTGCACAAATTGCTCCCATTGCACATGATACATCAAACAATGCTGCAGTCTTTTTTCCAATCATTGTGATGTATTCTGCCTGTGCTGGTATTTTTTTCTCCTCTGCCATTTTTATATCAAGTAATTGTCCTTCACATACATCTACACAAGCTTTTGCAAGTCTAGAAACTAATTGAGTAGTAGCATTAGTTGATAATTTTGAATCAGTAATAACTTGAAATGCCTTTGAAAATAGGACATCTCCTGCAAGAATTGCAATTGGCATTCCAAATTTCTTGTGCACTGTTGGGACTCCATGACGCACTTCGTCATTATCCATTATGTCATCATGAACTAATGTAAAGTTGTGAACCATTTCAACCGCACTTGCAGCTGGCATTGCCTTGGAAACTTCACCTTTCAAAATTTGACAGCTTCTAATTAGCATATATGGTCTGAGTCTTTTTCCACCATTTACAATTAGATGTCCTGCTGCATCATAGAGTTTTTTGGGATTTCCTTTTAGTTTTGAATTTAGATACTTGTTTACTATTTTTGCATTTTGTTCAATTTGTTTAGTTTTTTTCATTTACTAGTCTCCATTTATCATTTGGCAGATGAATTTTAATTGCCTCTTGTAGTGCATCATGAATTTCACTATTTACCCATGTAGATAAGACATTTGCATGCTTTTCAAGAACTGATTTTTCGGATTTATCCAATAATTCCAATGCAATAAGCATCCAAGGACAATAAATTTGTGGATTTGTCTTTATTTCTAAAAGTAGATCTTTTGCTGAAATCCATTTAATTTCATCAATCTCTCCTTCAATTTCTTTAAGTTCTGTGGATTTGTCAATTATTCCTATTAAGGTTCCACAAACTTCATTTTCAGATCCCACGTCTTTGTATGGAACATGATATTCAAATTTGTGTAAATAATCTAATGTTCCATTAATTCCTAATTCTTCAGGCATCCTTCTTTCTCCTGATGATACGTATGTTTCTCCTTCTCTTGGATGACTTGCAAATGTTCCATCCCAATCATTTGGCCACAGCATTTTCTTCTTTGCTCTTCTTGTAAGGGCCAGTCTGCCTTCGACATCAAATAGCAATGCAGTAAATGCTCTATGTAATTTTCCATTTGGTAAATGACACTTTACTTTTTCTTCACTCCCAATTGGATTATCGTTTTCATCAACTAAAATTACAAATTCTTCAGACATTTCATTTACCTCTAAACAAAGTCCCTTCAAATATCTTATTTTTAATCGCTTTCACAATTCTTTCAGGTTTGTTTCCATTTACAAAAAATACATTCATTCCCATCTTTGAAATTTTTGATGCC
>JAOUAY010000006.1 GCA_029860565.1 Candidatus Nitrosopumilus sp. | reverse complement strand
CTATTAAAACATAAAGTAAAACGTGTGATAGTCATAGAGAAAAACATTCCAGTGGGTGTAATTACTGAAAAAGATATTGCAAAAAAAATTTATGGATTAGGTACAAAACCAATAAAATCAGTTAAAGCAAAAGATTTCAAACCAAGAAAATTATTTACGCTAACCAGGGAAAATTCAGTTCAAGAGTGTGCAAAACTGATGAAAAAACACAGAATTAGTTTGGTAATTATTCTAAACAAAGATAAAACGCTTGGGGGAATCGTAACAAAAACAAATCTGGCCACAGTTTTCCTTACAAAAGGTTCTGATTTAATTACAGTTTCAAAAATAATGAAAAAGGATGTGATCACTGCAGCCCCAAGTGATCCAATATTACAAATTGAGAGTTTATTGATAAAAAATGCAATTTCAAGAATCATCATAAAGAGAAATCAAAAACCGGTAGGGGTGATCACATTCAGAGATTTTGTGCCTGCAAAAATCCCACGATGGATTGCAGAGTCAGCAGATCCTAGAGAAGTTCAAGAGTATAAATTCAAAAAAGGTTTAGAAGAAATTCATTCAAATCAAATGAGTTATCTGTTTCCATTTCATGCAACAGACATAATGGCAACAAAACCAATTACAATAGAGGCAGATAAGGACGTCAAAAGTGCCATCACCCATATGATCAAATACAACATTAGTGGCCTTCCAGTTGTCAAGAACAAAAAATTGGTCGGGATCATTACAAAATCAGACATAGTAAATACACTAGCAAATTAATTTCACTTTACTATCAGTACAGAACATGAAGACGATTGAGCCAGCTTGTTTGAAACACTTCCAAGCAAAAATCGGGTTACCGAGCCAAGTCCCTTATTTCCAACAATTATTAAATCGCATTTTTCTTTTTTTACAACTTTTTCTATTTCATTTACAATATTGCCTTCCTTTAGGATAATTTTTGCATGAATTCCTTTTTTTGAAAGCGATGAATTAGCCTTGTCCAATATTTTATTTCCAAACTTTTGAAGCATTTTCAAATATGCTTTACGATCTAAAAAATTAAGCGGTACCGATTTTTCCACCACATATATCAAAACAAGTTTCGAATCAAACATATTGACAAGTTCACATGCACGTCCTAATGCTTTTTCAGAATATTTTGAACCATCAAGAGGTACAAGAACTTTTTTAAAGTTATTTTCATTCATTTTACAATCAATACAGGTTTCTTAGATTTGTGTAAAACATAATTGGAAACACTTCCTAAGAAAATTTCTTTTGCAGAGCTTCTTCCACGCGCACCGATAACAACTAAATCAATTCCATTTTTGGAGTTGTTTGCAAATCTTGCAATATCATATCCAGGATCTCCAGAAATGGATTTTCCAATTAATTTAATACCTTTTTTTGCAGCTCGTAATTTTGCATCACTGAGTATTTTTTTCATTTCAGAGGTAGAATTAAAATCCAAGAAACCAAGAGGGTGAATTGCATATATTCCAGGCACAGATTTTACTGCTAAAGCAGTAACCGTTCCCTGAGATTGCCTTGCAATATGTATAGCCATATCTAATCCGCGAATAGAATTTTTTGAACCATCAAGAGGTGCAAGAATTTTCTTTGTTTTAATTACCATATAGAAAAGAAGTAAAATTTCTAGTTTAAATACTTAGATGATTATCTGTATTGATTTTCAATCATGAGAATTTAGAAATTATCTCATATAATTGAAAAAATGTACTATCGTGTGAATAGTACATTTGTAAATCAGGTAATGAGTAAAAATGTATTAACTCTAGACAAGTCAACATCGTTGCAAGAAGCTGCAGAAAATATGAAAAAACTGAACGTTGGTTGTGTCATAGTTACAGAAAATAACAACCCAATAGGAATCATAACAGAAAGAGACTTTGTGACAAAAATAGTTGCTGAAGGAAGGCCATTATTTACCGAAATTCAAGAGGTAATGTCATCACCATTAATCACTATCGATTCAGAAGAAACAATATGGGAAGCATCAGAATTAATGAAAGAAAAATCAATTCATAAACTTCCAGTAAAAGAAAAGGAGCAAATTGCAGGCATTGTAACAACAACAGACATTGTAAAAATTTCCAGTGTGGGATCAGATTCTGAGATGCGCAGAATTTGTGATCAGATTATTTTAAGAATGAAAAACGAGTAACTAAAAAGGATATTCACTTAAATTATTGAAATTAACTGTAATATCATTATGATGGCAGCAGATTCAGGGGCAACAGCAGTTGAAACAAGTGACGATGGACCAAAAATACCAGATAAAAAGAAAACAAAATTTGACGTAATCATAATTGGTGCAGGCCCTTCAGGATACACTGCAGGAATTTATTGTTCCAGGGCAGGATATGACACTTTAATTTTATCAGGAATACTACCCGGAGGACAATTAGTTAACACAACAGAAGTTGAAAATTATCCCGGATTTGAAAATGGTATAATGGGTCCAGATTTAATGATAGATATGAGAAAGCAATCCCAGAGAATGGGAACTACAATTGTTGATGATGAAGTAGTTGATGTGGATTTCAGACGTAAACCATTCAAAGTTTTAACAGCCTCAGAGGAATACGAAGGACGGGCAGTAATCATTGCAACAGGTGCAAACCCAAGAAAAATGGGATTGGAAGGAGAAGAAACATTTGCAGGAAAAGGAGTTTCGTATTGTGCAACATGTGATGGGCCATTTTTTAGAGATATGGAATTAGTAGTTGTAGGTGGAGGAGATTCAGCAATAGAAGAAGCAACATTTTTAACGAAATTTGCAACGACGGTTCATTTGGTGCACAGACGTAGAGAATTACGTGCAAGTAAAGTAATGCAAGAAAGGGCACAAAATAATGAAAAAATAAAATTTCATTGGGATTCAGCAGTAATTGACATTAAAGGAGATCAGAAAATGCAACAAGCAGTTCTAAAAAATCTAAAAACAAACGAAGAGACAACACTTGATGTAGGAGGTTTATTTGTTGCAATTGGACATGAACCAAATACAAAATTATTCAAAAGTCAAGTGGATTTAGATGATGAAGGATATGTTGTATTAAAAAACAAAACACATACCAACATAGAAGGAATTTTTGCAGCAGGAGATGTGCATGATAGAAATTATCGGCAAGCAATTACGGCTGCAGGATTTGGGTGCATGGCAGCAATTGATGTAGATAAATACATCACAGAAAGTTCAGATAAGCAATAATGAAGAATGCTCAATGTAAAAAATGTCTGAATAAATTTCATGAGAAAGAAATTTATACAATTCAGCAGTTTCAATACAGAAAAAAACCCACCTACAAATGGTCACTTGTATTTTTTAAAAAATTAGGAATAAATGAATGGGATTCATTTTGTGAGAAATGCATAACACTTCACTCCAATGAATCAAAGAGGTCATGGGAAGAATCAAAAATCTAAACTCTTTATTGTAAGCAAGAAAGTTAAAAATGATGAGTCAAGATCCAGAAAATCTAAAAGAATCAGTAAAAGAATACAGTAAAAAACTGGCAAAGCTAGGAATGGAATTAGGAAAAATTCAATTTAGTTATAAAATTGAAGAAAAAACATCCAAAGAATACTGGCAACATAGAATTGAAGATTTTAAAAAATACAATGAAAAAGGATTGGAATATTACAAACAAGTACATGCAATAATGAATTTAGTAAACAAAGATGAATCACAAATGTTTCTATTACGCACCAGTAAATTTCGACAATTAAGTATGACATTGATAGAAATCATGAAGAAGATAAGAGAAAACCCATCAATCATAGATCCCAAAGATAGACAACAAAGTAAATGGAGTAAAGAAATTAAAAAACAAATCACTGAACATAGTGACAAATGCCTACGGCATGAAATAGATACTAATACTTTGTTCAGAGAATTTTATGAAAAATATTTGAAAAAAATACTAGAGTAACTGTAATCAATATGCTAATTCGGACATGTATTTGGCATCTTTAAGAGAACTATCAAATTCTTCTTCAGTCATAACATTTTGTTTAGCATAAACACTTTTAAATTTTCTTCCATCATCAGCAAAAATTCCTACAACACATGCATCACCCTCAATAGGGTATTTTTTCATACATGCATATACCGCTGCAGAAGATGGGCTGATTAGAAGTTCATCCTTTGCAAAAACTTCCTTTACTACAGAGAACGCTTCATCATTGTCTACAGAAACCCAATCATCAACAACATTTTCACGTTTCAAAAACAAGTCTGGTTTTGCAGATTCCTCAAAATTTCGCCATCCTTGAATCAAATGGTTTTGTTGGGGTTGACATCCAATGATCTTTACATCAGGATTCTTTTCTTTAAGAAAAGTACCTATGCCAGTAATTGTTCCACCAGTACCAACACCAGTGAAGAAATGAGTTACCTTGCCCTCAGTTTGTTTCCAAATTTCAGGTCCGGTTCCAACATAATGACCTTTGAAATTAGCCTCATTGGCATATTGATTTGGAGAATAGTATGTGTCAGGTCTAGAAGATGCAATAGATGTTGCAAGTGCAATGCTTTGATCAGTGCCAGCGCCAACTTTAGGACATAAGTCATCACTAGTTTCAAAGACTTTGGCACCGAGATTTCTAATAATATCCTTAGTTTCATTACTTACTTTTTCTGGAATTACAATTTCAACTTTGTAACCCAACACATTTGCAATTCCAGTTAAAGCAATCCCAGTATTACCAGAAGTGGGCTCAATGATTATACTTTTTCCTTTTTTTAAAATTCCTTTTTCTTCACCGTCTTTAATCATCCAATACGCTGCTCTATCTTTAACAGACCCAAAGGGATTATGGCCTTCCAATTTTGCAAAATAGTCTACATTATCATGAGAAAGAGAATCTAATTTTACAAGAGGAGTATTACCTACACGATTCAGGACATTATCTGTATCATTAACAGTGGTCATAATTTAGATTATTTCACCTTTTTAATTTGAAACGTAATGGTATCTCCATCTTTAGACAATTCTAACAATTCATGACCGTTTCTTGTGACCCATCTAGAAATATCATCTTCAGCAGCAGGATCATCAGCAGCTACAGTTATGATTTCGCCAACTTGCATTCTTTCAATTTCAATTTTTGTTCTAAATACAGGTTCAGGACAAAACAATCCAGTTGCATCTAATTTTTTTCCAGTGGATTCAGACATGTGTAACTAATTCACAAAGAGGGATTTGTCATATTAAAATCTAATCAAGTGTGAGAAAATGTGGATTTTAGGATTAGGCGTATCTAATTACTTGAAACTAAATTCCAAATAAACTCAAATAATTCTTTGATCACATTAGATTATCACAGAAAAAATAGTGAATTCTCACACTAAATATCGTGGATTTTGATCGAATTAAATATAGCGATTAAGGATGAAATTATTCTTTAATGAATTATTATCCAAAGATAGAATATGTCACAATTGTCAGTTTACAGGAGTTAGTCTAACACTAACTGAGATTGAAAGAAATTCAATTGACGTATACTAGTTCTCTTTATAACAAATGTAGAAAATAGAACGATTTGTTAGTTAACGCTAAATATAATTTTTTTTAAACTAAATTTATGACAGTAATGTTTGTACCAATAAGACCATCAAGAAGAGAAAATATAGAAGAGGAAGATTAGCATCCACTGTCAAAGAGGACACTAGATAAAATAATTGAGTATCAGCAAGAGTAAATTATTGTAAAACCAATCTGATAGTTTTCCAGACTATCAAACTAGTTTTTTAGCACCTTTGGAATGCCATGTCTAGTTATCATTAAGGGGGTGATAACGATACTATCATTTACAAAATTTGTATAAAAGGTTAATCATACAATAATATCACAAATGACTCCTATGAACGCATTAATTTCAGGAGAGTTTTTGATTAGGTTAACAATAAACTGAATTAGGTTAATGTGCTAAATGACACCATTGTGTTAGGATATAGTTATTTCATTTTCCAATATAACCAACACGAAGAATTAGTTCATACAAATCATTCGCTTTGCCTAAATATTATTTTGAATTATACCAAATAGTGTTGGAACTGTCACCAAAATACGAAATGTTTTTGGTCTTAAGATCTAACACCATTTTACTTATTCATGATATCTTACTTAGGTGATAAAATAATGTATGCATAGTAACAATCATGAAAAAATATATTTCAATAGAATATTATTAATATAGATTTCAGCATGTTATTGTTTATTGGAGGCATTCTTACCTCATTTTAATTTACAATGCCATTTTGAAAATAGTTGCCAGGTTTCGATCCCTCATAAAACTCGGGTCTTGATTTTGAAAATTAATTTTTTGGGAAATTCGCTTCATCACATAAACTGAAATTTTGTAAAATAATGGCCACATGGGACTGTCTTGATTTGAATCATAAATTCTAAGCAACAGTTTAAAAAGCCATTTTTCATTTGGGTAATGTTCAGAAAGATAATCCATCAAATACTCTTTTGAATTATTGATTTTGTATTTTAGGTGATCTAGGGTTTCAGTTTGTAATGCATAGCCAGTTTGAGAAATTTCAATTTTGCCTTGTTTCATAGCATATAAAATATCATCAACGTTGTTTTCAGAGTCAATAACATTAACACATCTGCCAAGAGTGGACAGTACATGTGAATCACTACCTGCAACTTGAACCATATCATTATCTAATGCAAACTGAGTTGCACGTGCATTTGACAAGACATCCACATTATTGCTATTAAAAACCTCAACCATGTCGCATTTTTTGGCACTTTCACGTAGTGCATTAATCAAACTAAATGGATGAGGTGCAGATGAAACTGCATCCTGTTTTCTTATTTCATCCATAATTTCTTCAAAAGAAATACCTGGAGGGATTGCATCATGAACACCGTAAGCTAAAACATGGTCACCAGTGTCAGTAGTAATTTCCTCTGCAGGGAAAACATCAATGTTTTTGAATTTTTTATGATCATTTTTGTATTCCAATAACTGGTGATATCCATTTAGTGTGTTATGATTTGTAACAAAAATTGCATCCAACCTTAAATTGTATGAACGTTCAAGTTGATCCCTAATAGAAACATCACAGTCATAAGGTGGCTCTTCAGCGCCAACATGAAAATTTGAAAAAGAGTTATGACAATGTAGTTCAGTATTGATTTGCATTTGCAAAAGAAATACACTTCTTTAGATTATAACCTTATTGAAAAACAAAAAGCACATTATCTAAAAAGATCTTCACGTTCAGGACGGATTAATTCATCAATAGTTGAGTCTTCAAATTTAAAAGAATAGTCACGAATGATTGCAACAGGACATTTCAACGATTTTCCCATTACTAATTCAGAAGCTGATGAAAGTTCATCAGCAATTGCAATTGCAGTGATACGTAGAATTTTTTTAAAAGAGTCAGACGTTCCGGCATAATCTAATATTGGGTTTAATCCCGAAACTCCAATTGCAATATTGGTTTGACCCATTCTAAAAGGACGGCCAAAGGTATCAGAAATAATCACTGCCACATGTTTGTTAGTTTGTTCAAAAATTTTATCCCTGATTCTTTTTGCTGAAATATCAGAATTTATTGGCAGTAATGTTGCAAATCCTTCTTCAACATTACTTTCATCAATGCCAGCATTTGCACAGATGAATCCATGATTTGTTTCAACTATGAGGATACCGTTTTTCATCCTAACAATTCGTTTTGATTCTGATAAAATTAATTCGGTAATTCTAGGATCTTTTTGATATTCAGAACTAATACCTTCAGACAATAAAGAAGGAGTTACAGTAGATAGATTTACCAAGCGTCCTTCTTGCTTTGAAATAATTTTTTGTGCAATGAGTACAATGTCGCCATCATTCAGTTTTTCAGATTTTAATATTATATCAAAAAGATCATCAGATGCTACAATCTCTTTTTCGATGTAAAGTGGAATGATTTGCAAGTACAGTGTCTAATAATACGGACTAAAAAATTGTTTATGCAGGGGCAATAACTTCTAATTTTAGCTTGTAGTGTTTGTTGATAATATCTACAATCTTTGAAAGATCTTTTTCTTCCAAAGTGGTAGTAGCCAAGTCTTTAACAAGGTCCTGGGCACGATAAGCAATTCCCAGTCCGCATACATCAAACAATTTTACATCATTTGCGCCATCCACAACACAGACAATATCTTCTTTCTTCTCACCCCATTCTTCAATTTTTATTTTTGCAGATGTAGATTTATCAGAATCAACAGAAATTTTTACACCGTCTAATTTTCCATCTTTGAATATCAATTCGTTTGAAAAGACATAGTCAAGGCCCAATTCTTTTTGCAACCTGCCCATCATTAAGGAAAAACCACCAGATACAGCCATAAGTTTCCATCCAGCCGCTTTTAGCGCTCTACATGCCTCCTTTGCACCAGTCATGATTGGTAATGCATCAGACACTTCTTGACATGTTTTTTCATCAAGACCTTTTAGAGCAGCAACTCTTGTTCTAAGTCCCTCCTCCCAGTTTATTTTTCCTTGAATTCCTTGTTTAGTGATTTTCCAAATTTCATCTTCTTTGTCAAGTTTTTCTGCAAGAATTGGCAGATATTCCTCATCATACAAAACTCCCTCAACATCAAAAATTACTAGCAATAGGTTTCTGAACTGGAAAAAAATCACTAATTATATTAAAGTTGAGACAACGCTTTAGCTTACTATACACTTCCTGAGATGTTGATCGCTTACCATTTTAGAAGTTCAATCACATACTCATGAACGCACTTCATGTTCTCACTATACTGTTTGTTCCAATTGGTCCAAAACTCCCTGACATTTTCTATCGAGTCGGTATGATAAGTGTGATCAATGTCACACTTCTTACAGGTCAGGAGGTATACAACCATGATGACATTTCAGAAGAGGATTATTTTTAGTTATGATACACATCGCCGACTCTCAATATCTACTTGAAATCTAAAATACACAGCCTATTTGTTTTGTCAAATTATTATCATTGGGAATTACATCATTGCTTTATTAGACGATAAATGACACGATGTACAGTTTGAATAAATTATTTTCGGTGTTGGCAATTGCATCCGTTCTTGTTGTAGATGTTTTAGTTCAACAGGACAAATCCCATAGTCAAACTCCCAACCGGATAAAAAATACTGCAAGGTGGAGGTAAGAAAAGTTGGCAGAATTAGATCTTGGGATATTAATTGCTCAGATATTTGTCGGAGTTGTAATTGTAGGATTTATTTTATCAGGAATACGAATCATTAGGCCAACCCATAGAGCTGCAATAGAGACACTTGGAAAATATACAAGATTTCAATCATCCGGGATTACCTTTATCGTTCCAGGAATTCAAAAGTTGTATTCTGTGAACATCACAGAACAGCTAGTCGATGTAATGCGACAAGAGGTAATCACTAAAGACAACTTGAATTGTACAGTTGATGCTCAGGTTTACTTTAAGGTAGGGAATTCAGAAGGAGAACTCAAAAATGCGTTATATCAGGTTAATAACTATACCCTACAGGTAGTCCAGCTTGCAAGAACCACTTTAAGAAATGTAATCGGAGACAATGTCTTCAAGGACGTAAACTCTCAACGCGGAAAGCTTAACCAACAAGTATATGAGACAATGGAGAAAGAGACAGCAGACTGGGGAATCAACATTGTAAGGGTGGAACTCAAAGAGATAGAACCACCAGGAGACGTCCAGGAGACAATGAACATGGTCATCAAGGCTGAAAATGACAAACAGTCAGCCATTGATTTTGCCAATGCACGTGAAACAAAGGCAGATGGTGAAAGAAGGGCCAGTATTAAGGAAGCAGAAGGAATCAAACAGGCTCTGATTTTGGAGGCAGAAGGAAAATCACAGGCAATTGAAAGGGTGGCTGAAGCAACAGCCAAACAAATCCAACTTGTAAATGAATCAGCAGAAAAATATTTTGTGGGAAACGCAAAAGATCTCAAAAAACTTGAAGTGACCCAGGCCAGTCTTGAAAATAACTCAAAGGTAGTTCTCACAGAAAAGGGAGTATCTCCAACATTGGTGTTAAATGAAACAAATGATGCCATAATTCCAACAAAGACCAAACAAGAATAATCAGTTTAGGCGGTTCTAATCCTGAATCAATATGGTCTCGAAATGAAGTCGCACACATTCACATGTCTGACATTGCAGCTAGTTCAAGAATAGATGATGCAGAAGTGTTTGGTGCTGCATTCTCAAGACTTGCAAACACAAATGGTACAATGTTAATAGAATCGCCACCACGCAGGCCATCAGGCATGATCTACAAGATCTATTAGATGTCCAAATTAAAGAAGAACGTAGATGCAAACTCTTCAATGTCACAATTCAAGATTCATGAAATACCTGCCTTAATGGCAATCGATGCTGGATTGATTAACCAGGAATTCTTGGATGCAGAAAGGGAAAGATTGGGACCTATGTATCCGATGTATTATGAGTGTGACTTTTACAATTCTGCAAGTACTTGGTACAAGCCAGAGATGTTTCAGTATTGGAATTATGGGGAGGATATGTGATTCAAATAATGAATGGTATGTGTTAATGGATAAACCTCAGAAAATTTTTGTAAATAATTTGATCCAAAGTGTTAATAAGTAATTTTAAAGCATATTTGTGTGGCTCGTGTCTTACAATATTCTATAATTATTGGATTATTTTCTATTTTACTTACAAGTGGAATTTCTACTGGCGTTTCTGCATTACCTGATCACGTTCCTGACATTGCAAAAATTAAAGCAAATCCATTTGCTCAGACAATAATTCAAACAGATAACTTACGTGCAGTAGTTCAACCATTATACACAACATACGCTGATCCTGCTGATTATCTTACAGCTCCTGGTGGAGCCCTTGATGGTGCAGGACTGTTGATTCTAACACGTTCAGACTTTACTGTTGGGTGTACTGGTGGTATGTTATGGACTGGAGAACATGTTCTTACTGCGGCTCATTGTGTCACTAATAATTCTGGAAATAATATCTTGCAATCTGGAACCGTGACCTTTGAAGGTGATGATGGCATTCAAACAATACCTATTGATGCCTCTGCAACCAAAGTCCACAACAAGTGGAATGGCGATATACTAAAAGGAAACGATGTTGCAGTATTGAAATTGGCATCTGCCGCAACTGATGATATTACAAGATATCAAATTGACAGAGATGGTTCAGATGATATAGGTGCAGTTGTTGAAAAAGTGGGCTATGGACGTTCTGGAAATGGCAACGATGGAGATGTTATTCCATTTGGAGATAAACGAAATGGACAAAATCAATACGATGATGTTGCAGATACAATGCTCAAGGCACTGGGATTAAAGGCAAGAGCACACTTTGTTCCAGGTTCTGTTTTACAATATGATTTTGATAATGGTTTTTCAACTAGCGATGCATTTGGATTTTTCTTTAACAATAATAATTTGGGATTAGGTTCTGCTGAAGTTAATTCAGCTTCTGGAGATTCTGGCGGCCCAGCAATTCACAATGGAAAAATTATCGGAATTACATCTTATGGAGTTACTTTGACTTTAAATGATGGACCCACTTCCGATATCAATGAGTTATTAGATAGCTCATTTGGTGAGTTTTCTGGTGACACCAGGGTTTCAAAATATTCTGGCTTCATAGACGAATCTGTATCTGGCGGTTCTTCTGATGGTGGTGATTCTACTCCAAAATGTAACAAAGGAATGCAAAAACGCGGTTTGTGTTAATCTAAGTAGTTTCTTTTGGTCTAATTAGTTCTCTTTTCCTTTCAGATATTTTTACAATCATTGCCTAGATACATCTGTGGAGAAGACCCAGCTTCACAAGATGATTTCTGTGGAATTGTAATACATGAGATACCCTCACCGACTAGAGAAATCCCAAAACCTGTACCCAAGCTGCGAGACCTCTACAAACTGAATCACACATCATTTGATAAAATCATAGAGTTTCACACCAAAGAACTATTTCAAAAATTCCCACCATCACTAATAGTAATTGATTACACAAACGAGCGAACCTTTACTGATATCATGGAGGCAAGATTTGGCAAGTCAAGAATTGAAAAAATCAATTTCTCATCAGGAATATCAGGCATAAAAAAGATGCTAAACTAAGATGACTACATCATGTAGTAACCGTAATCTACACAAAAGAGGAGGCGAAACTAAAACTGCAAAAGACTGACGTTAATGTAGAACAAGAATATCTTACCCGTATACCACTGACAAGGATTCAATCTTTGGTAAAGTCACTATGGAAGATGAAGAAGTGATGGAGGAGGAGAATCAAGAGTTGAAATATTAAATTAATTTTCTTCTCTTTAGGACCTCAACTACCTGGTCTTCTAATTCCTGTTCTATTGTTTTGTAAACTTGACCTACTGCTCCATTATTTGTTAGAGTAGAAACAATCACTAGGGTGTCTGCTTCTTGTTTTAAGATATTGATTGAATGAATTTGAGAAACAGGTGATGTAATTATCAGATGTTTGGGGTTTTGTTTTCTTATCCATCTTGCTGCTGCAAGTGCAGTAGACCCTGTTGCAATTCTGTCATCTACTAGTATGACAACTTTGTCTTGTATGCCATAATCTTCTGATGATTTATTTGATCTGTAAAGATCTTTTCGCAAACTAATCTCTTGAAGTTGTATGAATTTCTCTTTTTTGATAAATTCCTGTGGAATCTTTAACGATTCTATTAAAGACTCATCAAAGTATGTTGTTCCATCAGACATTACAGCACCAATAGTATTTACTTTATTTCCAATAGACGACATTTTGCGAGGAAATACTACATCAAAATCATAGTCAAGTTTGCTAGCTACAATGTCTGCAACTATTGCTCCTCCTCGAGGAATGCCCAGTACTAAAACCTCATCTTTGTTGTCGGTTATTTTCTTAACTATATTTTCAAGAAGATTTGCTAGGATCTGTGCAGCACTTACTCGGTCATTAAATGCTATCTGTGATGAGGATGTTTGTTCAATGTTTGAAGTAGATTCTGATGATCCCAATAAAACTTTGAAATGAAATATATGTTATAAAAATACTGGAAAATACTTCCTTTATTGGTTCATGTTTCTAACTCTGCTTGTTGGTTTGTGAGGTAGGTCATAGTGATCAAGATTTTATCTGGTGGCCCAGGGGAAAGAATCATGATTCTTTCTTCATTGTAGGCACAGAAATTAAGTTCCTTTCTGATTTCATATAAAATTAATCTCAATGACTGTCAAAAGTATTGAATTACTTTTTACTCCTAGGCTTGTTCCTCACCGAACTCTTACAACAAGGACACCTAACAGTTGGAATCCTCATGAATTTCTCGCACTGTCTACAAAAGCCTGCTGACCAAGGGATGAAAACCCAAGAATGGCGGATACAGCTATTATTAAGAGAAAGATTGTTTTGTTTGTCACTGTGTGATGTGTGTTACTTCTTAAGCTGAGAATGATATAATCAATAGTGAATTATAGTATACTTTTCCTTTAATACACGGATAAAATCATTGAAAGTATGAAGTGTGGTTGTACAGGAAGAGCATTTGAAATTTACGATTACCTGATGTCTTTTGATACGGAACTGTGGGATCATAGAAAATAGTTTAATTTTTAGAGTTTAATCCTAAATACAAAAACGACGTAACTGAATGGTCAGAGGAGTCTCATCTTTGTTTACCATGGCGGGTTTTCTCCAAACTCCTTTGGCATTTGAAATTAATTAATCAATCAAGACAAGTATTCACTTTATCAATAATTGTTAATGTACCGTTATGATATGCAAGTAATTTTGTTAATATCATAATGGCAGCAAAGAAAAAAACATCTGCATCAAAGAAAGATTCTGCAGCATCCAAGAAAGGTTGAGTTACACGAAAGAAAAACAAATCAAGAACTAATGAATATGAAACAGACAATAAAAGATGAACTGTTAGAAGAGATACGAGCTGGTGTATACAGCAAGTAATAATCACGTTTGACCCCTGAGAAATTGTAATCATTTGTTAACAATGTTAACAGGAAGCGTAAATACCATATCTGTTTAGTTTTATCATGAACGAAGAAACGCAGGAAGCAACAACTTGGAAGACATGTCCATGCTGTGGACAAGGTGTAATTCCTTTCAAACTAGGAGTCTGCTTTTGTGGTACACAGGTTGGAATTATTCAGTATGTACAAAATGCAGCTAATTTTGCAAAAAACTGGTATTCCTATATTGGTGATGATATGTCAGGATATGATACCGCAATAGAAGAAACCTTTGCAGGAATTGAGGAATTTGAGTTTTCTGCCTAGTCTGGTATTTTTTATAACATTTCTCTCACTTTGTATGATCCCAGCCTTTGCTGAAAATCCAACTCCACACAATGAGTGGGACTTTGATTTTATTGGAATTGCAGTCTTTCAGGATTCAAATAATCTGAATACCTTGAGAATATCAATTCCTGTGGTTTATCATGGAGAAATGCCTCTTGGGACTGTGGAAGTAAATGCCTTGGTGACTAGTCCTGACGGCAAAATAAAACTCCATTCTGATTTGATCCGTGATATGAAAATTGGAGAGTCCCAGGTAGTAGAGTTTAAGCACAAAATGACCCAAGAAGGAACTTACACAGTTGAGATGAGCATGACCCCACCAACAGATCCGCACATGGGTCACATCTTTGATACTGAGAACCAAATATTTACAGTTGAGCCTAACGGACTTGAAAGGACAGTTGAGGCAGTCGTATTGGATTCAGATGAAATGATTTCCTACGAGGTAGAAAAGCCAACTGCCATTAGTGAGTTTGAGTCATTACATGCAGTAATTAATCTGCCAAAGGATCACACCTTTGAGAAAATTATAGTTGAAAACGGAAGTGTAGAGGAATTTTCTATAGATACAAAGGATATCTACATTGACTCAGTTTTAGGATTCGGAGACATTAAAGTAAATCTAGTAAGACAAAACAATCTCTTGCCAAATGCAGGTGCAGAAGATTCATTTCAAAATTATGTAAAATTTTATGCAGTTGATAATGATGTATGTTATTCAGTTGATTGTGTAACCATTCATGAAGTAACTGAGGAACCTGAAGTAACTGAGGAACCTGAAGAGTTTCCGATATGGACATTATTGTTTCTAGTACCAGTTGCAATCATTGGATTATGGTTTACGATAAAGAAATGTTACAAACCAAAAGACTACATCAGTAATGTTAGGCCTTCTACAGGATAGCAAAATTATTTTTTCTTTGGTAACGGTTCAAGTCTTGTAACTTCGATCATTGCCACTACATACAATGTATGGGGACAATCAACTTTTTTACATAACTGATAATCCACACAAGCCAACAAGAATAATCAGTTTAGACAGTTCAAATCCCGGCTCCATCTGGTCATGGAAGGAAGTAGCCCATATCCACATGTCTGACATTACAGATAGTAGTAGAATAGATGATGCAGAAGTGTTTGGTGCTGCATTCTCAAGACTTGCAAACACAAATGGAACCATGCTGATAGAGTCCCCACCACGAGACCGTCTGGAATGATTTACAAAATCTATGAGATGTCCAAACTAAAGAAAAACATCTACAAGGATTCTGCGATGTGACAATTCAAGATTCATGAGATACCAGCTACAATGGCAGTACAGGCTGGTTTGATTAATCAAGAGTTTTTGGATGCAGAACGAGAAAGATTGGGACCGTTATACCCAATGTATTACGAGTGTGACTTTTACAATTCTGCAAGTACTTGGTACAAGCCAGAGTATTTCCAATATGCAGATTATGGGGAGGACATGTAGATTAACTGATTATGTCTCTCCTAGTTTTTCATAATCTTAGATAGGATTGTGAAAGGGAGATTAGGGATATAATAAATCTCAATAATTTGTTGTTAACAAAGTTAACAAAGTTAACACATCACCTAAATATTATTGCTAATGTATATACATAATGACTATAGAATGCGCACAAATAATTAGTACCAAAGACCAACCACAACAGATCCCATACATGTTGTTATGGACCAAAATGACGCAATAACTGGAATAGACCACTCCAACGAACATCCAACTGATATTCGAATTATCAAATCAGGTGTGTATGTTGTAATCGCTGCATCCCAAGTAGGTAGAACATCAGGAGACGGAGCAAGCAGTGTTGATTTTTGGCTCCGAAAAAATGGAACAGACATACCAAATTCCAATGTACGTGCCGTTCTTAGAACAAATGAAGACAAAGATGTTATAGTTAACCAAACTATGATGCCATTTCAGAAAGGAGATGTTCTCAATGTGATGATGGCAGTTGAAAAGATAGGACAAGGATTAGGAATCGAAGCAATTAAGACAGAAGGGAGACCACTAATTCCAAGCATAATCTTTTCGATGCACAAGATCAAAGAAGAAACAAAAGGACGTTGGATCAGTTCACAAAAAGGTACTAACAAAACATGGGTAGAATGAGATTGACTTCTCTTTTTTTATTTTATACCATTTAGTTTTAGGGTACATGATATGACAATAGAATCAAGAAAAAAAGGAAAAGAAATTGAAGAACATTTGAGTAGTGTGAACATGGATCCTTGGTATTACATTTATGAAAATTTTGTCAAAAATGATTTTAAAGAGAAATTAAAGAAAGATTCCAGTGAGAAAGTTTCATAATCCTATCCAATATTATTCTAAACACTTCTCATTAGATTATTTCCGATAATTCCAACAAATGCAATATTTCGCATCATTCCAACCCTTTGAAATATTCGAAGAGTTCAACGACGTCCCAGGCGATTACATCAAGTCCTTTCTTATTTCTGATAGAGTAAACCTGAACAAATGGCAGGCAACACATGCAGCCAATATATCTAATTTAGACTCGTTTCTAGGCAGGCCAGGCATACATTACATAATCCTCAATCTTCTCCTTTAGGTCATCACTTTCAAATTTCAGGATTCCATCAATGGATTCTAGATTGCAATATTCTGCGAATTTGGTTAGATGAAACAAATACTGTTCACAGGTCTTGTCAGACTGAACATATTCCTCAAAGACAGAAATTGATCTGGATTTCATAATAATATAAAAAGAGTTAAAGGGTTTAAACCCCTTTTTGGTTCCTTAAATTAAAGTTTAATTTTTTTTAAATTAAAAAAACGCTAGTAATAAATCACCGAATGTATCATTACCAGATATGGGAGAATTAGAGCATAAATTTGAAGTAGATATCAAAATGACTGAGGATAAACAAAAGCTCCCAGCAGAAATCAAAGACGAGTTAAAGGCGTCAGGTATGATGGATGAGAAAGGCAAATTAAAATTAAAAGGAGTTAGTCCAAAAATGCTCAAAAAAATGAAACAAGAATATGTAGAATGCCCAGTCATTAAAGAAAACATACAGTTCATTCAATGTTTTGTATGTCCAAACTTCCAAAGCAGAGTAATGGGCAAAGTACTTTGCAAAGGGGATCCTCTAGAATAACCTAAGAATTTAAATTCTCACGAAAGGCTCATTAGTAAAATTAATTCAACAAATTCTAGCTTGGCAAAAGAAAAAGCAGGAATTACAGTTTCAAAAAATAATGATTTTAGTGAATGGTACACGCAAGTGGTTCTCAAAGCCAAACTTGCCGATTACGCTCCAGTAAAAGGACTTATTGTACTCAGGCCTGATGGATATTCTATTTGGGAATCATTAAGAAATACATTTGATAAAAAATTTGCAAAAAATGGAATAAGAAATGGATTTCTGCCAATATTAATTCCAGAATCGTT
Organism: Candidatus Nitrosopumilus sp.; assembly: GCA_029860565.1. Lineage (GTDB taxonomy): Archaea > Thermoproteota > Nitrososphaeria > Nitrososphaerales > Nitrosopumilaceae > Nitrosopumilus. The sequence continues at coordinate 5,185 of JAOUAY010000006.1, read as the reverse complement.
GTTAGGAAAAGAACAAAAACATTTTGCAGGATTTAATCCAGAAGTGTTCTGGGTAACTCATTCAGGAACCAATGAAATTGGAGACAGACTTGCATTAAGACCAACATCTGAAACACTAGCATACACACTATATTCAAAATGGATTCAGAGTTGGAGGGATTTGCCATTAAAAATCAATTTTTGGAATACGGCATTAAGAGCAGAAATCAAAGCAACAAAACCATTTCTCAGAACCTCAGAATTTCTGTGGCAGGAAGGTCACACAGTACATTCCACCCAAGAAGAAGCAGAGAAGGAGGTAATGAAAATTTTAGATATTTACAAAAATACTGTAGAAACAGAATTAGCAATTCCCGTAACTACAGGAAAGAAAAGTGAAAAGGAAAAATTTGTTGGTGCAGTGTATACGACCACCATGGAATCAATCATGCCAGATGGCAAAGCACTTCAAATGGGCACATCGCATTTCTTGGGACAGAATTTTTCAAAACCATTTGAAGTCAAGTTTGCAGATAAAGACAACATAGAGCATTTTGCATGGCAGACCTCATGGGGCGTTTCTTGGAGATTAATTGGAGCAATGATCATGACTCATGGGGATGACAAAGGTTTAGTTTTACCACCCAAGGTAGCACCAATGCAAATAGTGATTATACCAATTTACAAAAATGATGAAGGTAAGGACAAAGTATTGTCAAAAGTGAAAGAAATCAGAGACGAATTAGAGTCAAAAGAAATCAGAATTCATGTTGATGACAGAGATGGGCTATCTACAGGCTACAAATTTAATGATTGGGAATTAAAAGGCGTGCCTTTACGAATAGAAATAGGCCCTAAGGACATAGAAAAACAAAGTATCGTTGTTGCAAAAAGATACAATTCTGAAAAAATAAGTTTGAATTTTACTGAAATTGAAAAAATTCCTTCAATACTAGACAAAATACAAGAAGAAATGCTAACAAAAGCCAAAGAGGAATCTAAAATTAACACCATAGAGATTTCAGAATATGTAGATTTTAAATCAAAAATTGAGAAAGGAGGTTTTTTCAATTCCCCTTGGTGTGGAAAATTAGAATGTGAAGATAAAATTAAAGAAGAAACAGGAGCAGAAATCAGAGTCATTCCATTTGGAAGTGAAAATACAAATCAAAAATGCATATACTGTAAAGAACAAAGTGTTTCAATTCCAATTTTTGCAAGAGGGTATTGATCAAAAATACCCACAGATATAATAATAGAAAAGACATAATTTTTCAATAATGACATCAAACCCAGAATTAGAAGTAAATGGAATACTGTTAGATCAATTTAGAGAAACAAGAAGTAGAACATTAGAACTTGTAAAGACTTTGGAAAAAGATGATTTTGTTGTTCAAACTGCATTTTTTATGAGTCCTCCAAAATGGCATATCGGTCATGTAAGTTGGATTTATGAGGCAATAATGAGTAAATTGGATAAAAATTATGAATTTTATTCCAAAGAATTTTCAGAGTACCTGAATTCCTATTATCAACAATTCGGAGTACCACATGACAAAGGATTACGAGGTGTAGTATCAAGACCAACTACAGATGAAATTTTTCAATACTTCAACACCATCAACCAAAGAGTAGAGAAATTTATTGAATCTCAAACTTTGAACGAAGAAGCAATAAAGTTAATCACCGTAGGTTTTCATCATGAATGCCAACATCAAGAGCTCTTAGTATATGATTTACAGCATTTGCTTGCAGAGCAATACAGACCTGTAAGAAAAAATGAAATTCCAAAGCAACCCATCACTGAAAAAAAATCAATCCGTATCAAAGGAGGATTATATACGATGGGATACAACGGAAAAGACCATTGTTACGATATTGAGCTGCCTGAACACAAAGTTTACCTAAATAATTACAAGATAGATGAATTCCCAATAACAAATCAACAATACATGGAATTTATCAAAGACAGAGGTTATGAGACATACAAGTATTGGCTATCAGATGGATGGGAGAAAGTAAAAGCAAACAAGTGGAATGCTCCGATGTACTGGGAAAAAATCAATGACAAATGGCATGTAAGAGACTTTTTAGGAATTAGAGAAATCAATCCAAACGAACCAGTATGCCATGTTAGTTACTATGAAGCAGATGCATATTGCAAATGGTCTGGAAAAAGACTCCCCACAGAAGCAGAATGGGAAAAAGCCGCATGTTGGAACGAAGAAAAACAAGAGAAAACGATCTATCCATGGGGAAACGAATATCCGACAGAGGATAAATGCAACTTATTGGAATCATACTATTGGAGATGTTTAGAGGTTGGAGCACTTCCTAACGGAACTAGTCACTCAGGATGTCAACAAATGATTGGAGATGTTTGGGAATGGACTGCATCAGAATTTACAGGATATCCAGGATTCAAATCAAATTTTGATGAATACAATGACAAATGGTTCACAAACCAAAAAGTTTTGAGAGGAGGTTCTTTTGGAACTCCAAGAATGTCAATCAGGGGAAGCTATAGGAATTTCTTTAGATTAGATGAACGGTGGTTGTTTTCAGGATTCAGATGTGCAGAAGATATTTAGATTTTAGATACCAATGTTAAAGAAAAATACTTTTTATCATCTATCCAGACATGATTAATTTTGAATCCAACGCTTTTAAGAAGTTCACGAATTTGATCTAAACTATACTTGTGCGAATATTCAGTATGAATTAATTCATTTTTTTCTAAATTCAATAAAAGATTAGACTTTGATATGATAATGGACTGACGTACAAGTGATTTCAAATACATTTCAATTCTTTGATCTTCTTTGTTGTAAATTGAATAATGTAAGAAATTATCTAAATTAAAATCAGCATCAAGTTCATCATTTATTCTAGAAAGAACATTAAGATTGAATTGCGCAGTAACACCTAGTGAATCATTATAGGCAGACTCTAAAATTTGTTTATCTTTGATTAAATCCAATCCAATTAAAAATAAATCTCCAGATTTCATTGTAGAATTTATTTTTTTTAAAAATTCACGTCCTGCATTGGGAGAAAAATTGCCAAAACTAGAACCCAAAAAAATAATCAGGTTTTTTTTATCATCGTAATTTTTAAGAAATTCTAGTCCACCCTCATAAGTGTCGATTATACCAGTGATGTGAAGGCCATCATAATCTTTAAGAAGTTGCTCGGAACTTTCTGTGAGGATTTCAGATATGTCTATTGGGAAATACTCTGTCGTATCCTGTAAAGATGTAAAAATGTCCAGAATCAGTCTAGTTTTAACAGATGCACCGCTACCAAGTTCTACTAATCGAAAAGTTTCATCAAGATAGGAAGACAATTCAATACTCAAATTCTTCAAAATATCAATTTCTGTTCTGGTAGGATAATACTCAGATAAAGTACAAATTTTTTCAAATAAATCTGAACCTTTTTTATCGTAAAAAAATTTAGGTGTGATAAATTTAGAATTTCCAATAAGACTAGAAGATATTTCCTCAGCAAATGTTTTTTCTATTTTGCTAGCATGAGGTTTAAAATATCGAAGTTTAGAATCTACAACATATTTTTTGTAATCAAGATGTTTTTGAATTGCGTCATTCAATTATTAAATCGATCTTTATTTAACATAAATGCTTTATCCCAATTTTTACACAGAGATCATATTTCTTGATATACTTCTGTATTCAACAACATCTAGTGAGCGACATACTAAAAGTAGAACATTTGAAAAAATATTTTACAAAAAAAGGAATGTTCGGTTTAAAGTCAACTACAGTTAGAGCAACTGATGATGTATCATTTTCTTTGAAAAAAGGAGAAGTGTTAGTTTTAGCTGGAGAGTCAGGTTCTGGAAAATCTACAATTGCAAAATTAATTCTAAAATCAATTCAACCAGACTCAGGAAAAATAGTTTTTGAAGATCAAGAGATAGATAATGAAAAAAAGAATTTGGAAAAAATTAGAATGAATTGTCAGATGATACATCAGGATCCATATGATTCCATTAACCCAAGAATGAAAATTGGTGACATTGTATCAGAACCACTTGAAATACACAAAATTGGAAATAAACAAGATAGATCTAAAAGAGTAATTGAAGTTTTACGCGAGGTAAAATTAGAACCAGCTGAAGAAATTGTAAAAAGGTATCCCCATATGCTGTCAGGAGGGCAAAGACAAAGAGTAGTTTTGGCAAGAGCATTGGCACTAAAACCAAAAGTGATACTAGCAGATGAGCCTGTTTCAATGCTAGATGTCTCAATTAGAGCAGAGATGCTTGAATTAATGCAAGAATTGCAGAAAAAATATAATATTTCGTTTATTTACATCACTCACGATTTAGCAACGGCTAGATATTTTGGTCAAAGGATAGGGATTTTGTATATGGGTAAAATTGTTGAAATTGGAGCAATAAATCAAGTTCTAACAAATCCCAAACATCCATACACTCAAGCATTAATTGATGCAATTTCAGAGCCAGATCCAAACAATTTACACAAAGAAAGAAGAATCAGAATCAATGATCCTACAGATATTGACGTGTATCAAGGTTGTAGATTTAGGGCAAGATGTCCTTATGTCATTGACAAATGTAGAAAAGAACCAAATTTAGAAATGATTAATGAAGAACATTATTTTGCATGTCATGTAAAACTAGACTAAGAAGTTCTAACAGATGGGATTCGTTTGTCCTTGTAAGTAACAACATGGGAAACACCATTTTTTGGAAACACACCATAGATCAGTTTTGCTTTTTGTATAACTGAATCTTTTAGAGACACCATAATGAATTGACTTTCTTGGGATCTTTCTTCTAAAATTTTTGCAAGTCTTTCAGAGTTTGGAGCATCAAGATGTGCGTCTACCTCATCAAATAAGTAGAAAGGAGATGGCTTTAGTTTTTGTAAAGCAAGAACAAACACAATTGCAGCTAACGTTTTTTCACCACCACTAATTGATGTGGACTCTCTTTTTGGTTTGTTTGGGAATTGAATAAGATATGAAATTCCTGAATTAAATATGTCGTCTTCGTTTTGCAATTCCAACCAAGCGTTACCATCAGTCATTTTATTAAAAATTAAACGGATTTCTTTATCCACCTTATCAAATGCATCCAAGAATGTTTGTCGTTTGTCTTTTTCAATATCTTCAATAAATTTTACAATCGAATTTCTTTCGGCTTCAAGGGAGTTCTTTC
>JAOUAY010000041.1 GCA_029860565.1 Candidatus Nitrosopumilus sp. | reverse complement strand
GTTCATCAAGGTCTAATAGATTTGGAGGGAAATGTCTTGCTTGACCAATCTTCAGCTGCATCTAAACCAATGGAACCTGATCCTGACAGAATCAAGTTTTACAAGCAGCTTAATCTAAGACGAGATACCAGAGAACACTTTGATGATGCCTATGGGAAAACAGACTATGTTCATATCACTAGAGAAAAAATGCAGCAAATGATTTTATACCTGCCAATGATCACAATTTATCTTACTTTGGAGAAATCCATTACCCCTGAAGAAGTAAAGGTTGCTGCTCAAAAAATAAAATTTATAGACAATGAATTAATCGCAAATGCAATCCAATCTTAGATAATTTTAACTTGATCACAACTAAGGCATTATAAAAAAATGATTAATCCTGTGGTAGTTTTTAAAATTTTCAAGACCTTTTCATAATCTCAGATAAAATTATGAAAAATTTCCCCTTACTAATAGAAAAGGATTATTGATTGAGTTGAGGCTTTTCTATTGTTCTTAATTGCTTTTTGTACTAAAGTCCTGACATGCTATGAGTGAACTGTTCTTTTTAGACAAATACTCGACACAGAATTTTTAAATTCTTTATCAGACACTAAATTTTCAAAAATCATTTTTTTAGCAAGGCATAGAATCCGCCTGTAGCATATGCCATAGAGATAAAAATTCGTGAAAGCAAAACCTCAGTATCTTGATCTTCTGTCAATCCTAGTAAATTAGTCTCAATAGCAACAGGCAGCATGACAATTGAGATCATCCCAACTAGCAATTGTTCAACATTTCCCAGACCACTAAACTTTTTGAGAAAAACAAAGGTAGAGAGGTTACCCAGACCGATCCCTAACAAAATCAAATATTGCGTAAATTCTGGAAAAATTACTATGACCACAAAAGGTAGTGACCAACATATGCCATTGATGGATTTGGCAGAAATAGGCCATGATGTGCTCTTTTTCATTCTCTGACGAATCAGGGGAAGAATTAACCTGAATCTTCTAAATTGAACACCAAAAACCAGGCCAAAAACTGCAATCCAAATGAAACCATGATAATTCGATGGAAGATTATTCATAGATACAATTTCACTTAAAATCGAGCCCGCAGCAACTGAAATAGCCACATTCAGAAAAAGAATACCAAAAGAATGTCGTATTTGTTGTGAGGTATACTCCATATTTCCTTGATGATTTTTTCATATTACTCGATTTAATCCATGTCTTTTGATCCAGTGTTTGAGGAAAATTTAATAATCTGAAATATGATGAGTTTACCTATCTCAAATTATCTTTTCAATAGATTCTATGATCTTGTCCATCTTCTTTTCTTTTCTGTCTATTGTGACATAATATGTGACATTATTTTTTTGGAATAATAGTATGGATATTTTCTGATGGCGTAGTAAAACATAATCTAGTTTACCAACTACACTTGTACTTTCTTTTCTTAGTGTCATTAGAACAGATATCACGAAAAGTTCATTTTTTATTGTCTCTGATTTCATTAATGGTTTTATGTCTGCCTTGATAATTCCTGTCAGTGTTCTTCCATAAGCATTAACAATGCCTACATACCTGATGTTATTTGATATTTGGAGAATACTCTGACATTTTTTTCTATAACTTATAATGGAATCTTTCCATTTTTCGGAAGGGGTCTTGTTCATACTAAAAATTAGTTTGGAGCTTGTTAATTATTCTTACTGAATTAAAAGAAATAAAACATGCTACTAGATAAGTCAATGATCACAATCTACCTAACATTGGATAGAAGTATGACTCCAGAAGGAGTGGACAACTTGCTGAAAAAATAAAAAATTTAGATTCAAAATTGTTTAGTAATGCAATTCACAGTACTTTTTATTCTTAAAATTCAAAACAGATAATTTTCTTTAATTTCAATTTAGTATTAGTTATTAATTTTTAGAAAAACAATTTTAGACATAATTTAGTGTACAGTATTTTCATCTGCGACTATCTTTTCAAATTCCCTAAAATCAATTTCGTCATGTTTTATGTTGGTAATATCTAATTTTGAATTTGTTTTAGAAAACGCATCCAAATTTACAATATCGAGATCCCTTTCAAATGTTCTTAAAACATTTTTTATTTTTTCATAGTCATTCTCATCCAATTTTTTTATTACTGCTCCTTTGCCTGTTGTTGTTCCTTGTTTAGTATATATTGTGCCTCCAACCATACCTGGTCCAAATAATTCACCTGGTTCACCCAAATTCATCAAAATTCCATCTGACATGTATAGTCCTGAATTGAATCCTGCTCCAAATGTTACCAGATTGCCGCCTCTTGCCTGAGCCATTGCTCTTTCCATACAGCCCTTTCTGACTAGAATGTCAACACCATGACTGTAATTGGTTGATTGGTTGTTCTGTCCTACAAGCTCAGTGGCTAGGCCATCTATTACAAATTTTCCGCAATATCCTTTGTCTGCCAATCCATTTTCCGCATGACCCTTTACTGTCCATGTTCCATTAAAATTACAAAATGCTCCAAAAAAGTTACCCACGTTTCCCTCTACGGTTAGATTCAGATTTACGGGCTCTGAGAAACCAAAAACGCCAATTCTGTAGAGTGCTCTGGGATTTTTTATGATTATGTTATTTTCACCGTCTTCAATTTTTTTTCGAAGTATGGAGTTTGTTAGATTTTCATACAGTATAGGAGCACTGGCAACATCTCCAAATTTTTCAATTGCGGCATTTTTCAAACCTTCTGGAATGGATACTTGAAATCTTTCATCTAGTTTTTTCTTTAACAAATCAAATTCGTTAGAACCTGAACTTGTAGAAGTGACATCATTTGCCAAAGCCCTTATTTCATCAATATCCAATGTGTACATTTTAGTTCCTGTAAAAGATTCTTGGTTTCCCGGGATGGGGTGTCTCTATTTTTGTTGTAGCTCCTACTACATCAAGTGCAGACAAATCAGTGGCCATTGCCCAAAATGGAGGCTGACCATTAGTTCCTGGATTATAGCCTATGATGCCTTTTCTTGTCCCAAATTTATCCCGTACAATTGCAATCGAATCAGAAGTAGCAGCTATGTAAGTAAAGGGACCATCAGCTTTTGCTACAAATTCACGATGGGCCCTTTCTATGTCTCCATGCTTGAGTATTCTGCTTGCTAGAAAAACGGCGATAACTTCTGAGTCGCTATCTGTATGAAATGTAAATCCTTCCAATTCTAGCGAATCCCTTAACATGTTGTAATTTGTAATCTCTCCATTGTGAACTATTGCAATATCGGGTAGGATTGTAGTGCTGAATGGATGAGTATTGTATGGAGTTACTCTGCTGCTTGTTGCAATTCTTAGATGGCCTATGCCATGAGAACCATTCATTTTTCGTATGCCAAATTTTTTATCAAGGTCTTTGGCCAATCCAGTTTCTTTGAATATAGTCATTTCGTTTTCAAAACTAAAAAAGTGACATTCAGGATCTTGGCTTATTTTTTGTAAATTCTCAGATACATTTTCTGATGAGGATTTAACCTCATCAATGGCATAATCAGACATTTCTTCTTTTCTAAAATTCTTTATTTTGAAAGAATCTCCCGCGTTACTTTTGTTGAATATCGCGATTCCAGCTCCATCCTGAGCTCTTATCTGCTGACTTTCCATCATATCTTGCAAAATTGAGCCTACGGGAGAATGGCGTAATTCAACATCATCCATCATGAGTCCACAAATTCCGCACATTTAATTTTCCCCTTCCATTACCAGGTTAATGATTTTCTGTTTTTCTTGTTGGTTAACTGAAATATTTTTTGTATTGATATGCTCTTCAAGTATTTCCTCAACTATGTTTCTATAGGTTTTATCTACGCCTTCCAAAGGAATGTTTCCTTGCACACTTGCCTTGATACTGGATGTTCTAAAGTCACTGGGAGATAAATTGTGAAAGTCACTATATCCAATGGCTGCAGGAATGCCTGTTAATTCACTTTTTGTGGCAATCATATGGTTGAAAATTTTTTGTGCTGTAATTTCTTCATCAAAGAAATTTTCTGAATGATGACCGACTCTAGCAATCAAAAGACTAGTGTCATAACCAATAACATCTGCGCCCAATCCTGCCGCTTTTACCATCTTTCCTGCATTGTTTACATCACCTGCAACAACTAAGCAGGCACCGTCATTCTCCTTTCCTCTGTAAAATTCGTTTATAGCTAATCTTGCATCGTGTATGACTGCAATTGCATGTTTTCCGTCATACTTTTCGCTTTTTGTTATATTGTCAGTGTTTACTAAAATCCCATCAACACCTAATTCAAGCAGATTGCCTGTATAATATGAGAAATACTCATCTACTTCAACTATAATAGGACCATCAAATTCTTTGCGAATTTTTTCAATCTTTTCTTCTGTTTTGACTCCGGCATACTCTAACACAATTCCGTCGGGGTCAGCCAGTTTGCTAACGTCATCCAATATCTGAAAGTGCGGATATTTCCTTTCATCACAAGGTTCATCTCTTGATATTAGTCCAACAGTTGATCTGTTGTCATCTAAATTATTCAAGGCCAAATTCAGTGCATCTTTTGAACTTTGAGACAGATCAAATTCACCGTAAATTAAAATTGGTATTTTCAAAGATATTTTTTGATCTCCTTTTCGTCCAATTTTGGTTGCGAGTTTAATTTTCTCCCTATATGGATCAAATGGAGGTCTAGACAATTGTGCGCCAAGTGCAACTATGTATTCCCATAAATTTCCCTCTTTTTCAGAACGGCTTTTTTCCCTGATTGTTCTTATTACATCATCGGTGGACTCTTTTCTTGGTAAACCCGTATTGCAAAGTTCCAATATGGATTTCCTAATTACGGCTTTTTCATTTAGTCTCAAATTTTTTCACCTTGTAAATTAAGAGCATTAATCGAATTGTCTATTTTTGAGCGGATTTTTGAAATATGATTTGTTCCATCAAAGAAGGGAAGTTCTGAAATTATGCTGGTCAACAGGTCATTTACTGAAATATCAGTCATTTCTATATCTTCTATCTTTTTCCTTCCTAGTGAGCCTGCAATATTTTGCAGTTCAATTTTTGTTGCTTTGATATAGTTAAAAATTCCCTCAGCACTTTTTTCCACATCAAGCTTCTCATGGGATCCTGTAATTCCAGCAGGACAGATATCTGTATGGCATTCCTGAATTAAGGTACACCCCATCGCAAGTAAAAATCCAGTTCCAATTCCAACACCATTTGCCCCAAGAGCAATTGTTTTAGCAATTCTTTCTGAATCCCAAATGCCTCCATTTACTACTAGTTTGAAACCATCTTTATCATGTGTCTCATAGTAATCATTAATTGCATCTCGAATCGGACGTAGTGATGCTATGGTATTAATTCCAATATCTTCCCTGACTTCATATGGCGCAGCTCCGGTTCCCCCGACCAATCCATCAACAGTTGCACAGTCTGCATATGATTTTAGAATAATTTCCATATCATCATAAATACGTGATGCACCAACTTTTACAATTATTGGGATTTCCCAGTTTGTTAATTCTCTGAGTTCAAGTACTTTTGCAACCAAATCTTCAGGCCCTAAAATATCCAGATGCCTTGATGGAGAATGGGCGGGTTTGTGTGCAAGTATTCCGCGATTTTCTGCAACCAGTTCTGTTACTTTGGATCCTGGAAGTATTCCTCCGTGACCTATCTTTGCTCCCTGACCAATTTTTATCTCAATGCCATCAGCATTTAGAAGATAGGCAGGATCCTTCCAAAATCTACCAGACGCATATTGAACCACTAGTGGATATTCTCTAGTGAATAATTCATCGATATCTATTTCTTCCAAGTGATTTGCTTTTAGCAGTTTGTCCGTAAACTGTAAAATTGAATCCCAATGAGTTTTTGATAGTTTTTCCCTAGATTTTTCTGTACCATAAACTTCCCATGGCAAGGCACCTCCCTCACCTGTATTCATCAAAACCTTGATTCCATTTTTTGCAAGTTTGTTTAATGCAAAATGCATTGATATTTTTGCAGGCAGTTTTATTGAACCATAACTCATACCAGCTACTGAGAAAGGAACATCTGTTTTGATAATTTTTTTAGAGTATCGTCCTCCGATTATTAAGGAAGAATCAACATCAGAATAATCTTGCGTTGAATTTATTTTTGCATTATTAATCACCATGTTTGAAAAATAATCATTTTGAGAATGCGCCCCCAGACTTGCATAAGGGACTAGTCCATCAGATGCTTTTTGTGCATCTAGTAGGAGGCTTTTTAGATCAGCTACATGACCTTCATTTTTTACAACCTTGGCCATGTCCCATCGAAAATTCATAATATCTTTGTGCAATGGCATTTCTCTTTATTTTTTCACATTCCTATAAAAAGATTGGTTATCATTACCGATTAATACCATTTATTACCAATAGAATTAAATACCCATCTTAATTCTTTTAAGATGTGAACCTGTCAAAACAAGAGATTTTTGATGGTTTGAGTTTAGAAAATAGCAGTTTGCATAAAATAATCTTTGGTGAAAAATATGAGTAACGAATCAGACCAAAAAATTACAAAAATAATTGAAGATATAAAAAAATCAGAAATAGAATGGGTTAGACTACAATTTTGCGATCCATTTGGGGTATTACAACAACTTAGCATTTCCAGTGAGGATATAACTGAAGAGGCATTTTCCCAAGGATTGCCACGACTTGATGGCAGTTCGATTAAAGGATTCAAAGAGATTTATGACTCAGACATGCTCTTAACTCCTGATCCTAATACTTTTGCAATAAATCCAGATTTTTTTGATATGGGTTATAAAGAAAGAGAACAGACCAATTACCGCACCAAATCAGCACGTTTTTTTGTAAACATTCACGAGGGATATTCTGGAAAACGTTATTCCAGGGATTCCAGATACATAGCAGAAAGGGGATGTGAGATTGCAAAAGAAATGGGTTTTGACAAGTGTTATTTTGGCCCAGAAGTTGAATTTTTCATATTTGACAAGATTGTTCTAGGTCCAACTCCAATGTCCACTGTTAACTGGTCTGGAGGAACTGGTTACTCAATTGAATCAAGGGAGGCACCATGGTCAACTGACAATGGAAGTGGCCATATGATTCCAATAAAAGGCGGGTATTTCCCAGCTCCGCCAGCTGATAGTCTTAGTTCTACTAGAGATGAAATAGCAAGTACATTGCATAATTATTTTGGAATTAAAATAGAGGCCCATCATCATGAGGTTGCAACTGCAGGACAAGGAGAGATACAGATGGAGTATGATGAGTTGCTTCCAATGGCAGACAATGTAATTACCATGAAAAAGACTACAAAAGAAGTAGCAGCAAAACGTGGTAGTGTCGCAAATTTTATGGCAAAGCCATTAGAAGTGGATAATGGATCTGCTATGCACATAAGCCAAAGTTTGTGGAAGGAAGAAAACGGTAAAAAAGTTAACACATTTTATGATCCAAATGACGAGTATGCCGAACTAAGTCAAACTGCACAATATTATATTGGAGGATTGCTTGAACATGCAGGATCTCTTTGTGCAATAACAAATCCTACTACCAACTCTTACAGGAGACTAGTTCCTGGTTTTGAGGCACCCACTAATTTAGCATGGAGTAGAAGTAATAGATCCGCATGCATTAGAATTCCATCTCATCATAAAAACATGGAAACTCGAAAAAGGATAGAATCTAGAATACCTGATCCTAGTGCCAACATCTATTTGGCCCAGTCAGCTATGCTTTTAGCTGGCCTTGATGGTATTAAAAAGAAGATCCAGCCTCCAGATCCAGTAAATATGAACATCTACAAACTTTCTGAAAAGAAAAAACGTGAAATGGGAATTAAAAAATTACCTGTTGCATTAAGAGAGGCAATTGAGGCATTAGAATCAGATGACGAATATCTTCAATCCGTCTTTGCAAAAGATTTCCTTGAAGAATACTGTGAAATTAAAAGACATGAACACATCTCTGTGTTTTCATTACCATCCCCAAGAGAATTTTACTTATACAGTAATGTGTAGAAAGTAAATTCAAGATTACCTGAGGAAATATTTCAAATTTTTACATTTGTTACATCATAAAGTTATTCAATCACAAATATTTATGACAGGACAACGTTGGATAATAGAATTTTAGATTACAATATAATTTGTGAAAAAATAAAAATTGATAAAAAAATTAGATTTGCGGGCATAATAAATACGAAAGGGAGAT
>JAOUAY010000195.1 GCA_029860565.1 Candidatus Nitrosopumilus sp. | reverse complement strand
TTTCCAAAGATAAACTCCAATGAAAAAATATCTTTTGTAACTTTGAATTTTACAGGTTCTGGAAATAACACATTGGAAATTTTTGGGACAACTAATCTTCTTGATCTAGCTGAAAAAGATGAGATGGAGCAAAAAGATTCGTCTTCATTACAAAAAAGTGAGACTTTTAACGATTCTTTGGGGTGGTTAGCTTTGGCTGGATCTTTGATTGTTGTTGCGGTGTTTATTGTAATGAAGATCAAGAAAAGAAATCAGGTTTAAGTTTATCGATTCATGATGCATGTTAATTTAAGAAATATTTTTGAGATTTACTTTTATCTTGTTTTGCCTGGCAAATAATATGGATAATGCAAAAATTGCTCTACTTGGAGGATTTTTTATTGTGGTGGTCTTGTCTGTAACTCTTGTTTTGATTATCTGATTTAATCCTCATTTAGTAATTTTTGAATCATTGCCTCCACATGTCCTGACTGTCCAAATGACACATCTCTAAGTATTCCTTTTCTATCTACTAAAATGGTAGAAGGCGTACCCTGTAAGGAAAATTTTTCAAATGTTTCAGCTGAATATTCTTTTGATTTCATGTAACTTTTTACTCTTTCAATGATTTGATTCTTGTATTCTTCTGGCTGTGAGTCAAATTCTGGAATTTGTGGATATATGAACTGCATAATTTTATCTTGACTTATTTCTCCTGAAGTTTTTGTTAAATTATCCATGCCTAATGGAAATGGGATTTTAAATGATAATTTGTTTCCCTCTTTTAATTGACCATATGTTGAAAGTGCTGCTTTTGTCTCTCCAATCACTTCCCCTGTCTCTGCAAGCATTTTCAAATTCTCTAATGTATTTTTATCAAAATCTTCAAAGGCTGTGGCAAGACCTAGAACCCGAACTCCCTCATCCTTGTATTTGTTATAGATGTTAATTGCTTCTGGAATTGCATTCATAAAACATCCTGGACAATTTACTTGAAAGACTTCTAGTAATACTACATGATCATTTTCTTGATCAAAATTTGTTGGAGCTCCCTGCACCCATTCTGAAACTCCGAAATTTGGTGCTTTTTCACCTATTACTATACTCATCATTCACTCTTTGCTTTTTTCCATTAAATAGATATCTCAATAGTGGAAAGTGACATTAATTACTTCTAATGTGTATGATGTTTATGCAAAGATCGTTTCTTTTATTCTCAAATACTGTTCATGAACAGACTACATTGGATCATTATGTTTGGGAATTAAATGAATTTATTTGATTTTACAACTGTAACAAGATTATACTAAATAACTCTAAATCTGTGAATTGGGATTATGGAATTTTTTACATTGCAAAGTAATCTTACTTTTTATTATCTAATTTTACTTTGGTGAATAGATTGAAGATTATAATAAAAAATGGTGAATCGGTCAAAGTATATCACGACTCAAGTGATGTGTCTGTTCTCCCAAAAAGCAAACTAGTTAGAACATTTAGTGAGGATGGTTCTTTGATTGATGAATTTAAACTTCTTGACAAAGGAATTGTATTGGATGATGACCTTGATAATGATCAAACTGAAATTGTCGTAACCTTGAATGTTGAAAGAAAATAATGGGATAATCCAATTTTTATCATTGTTTCTGTTCTATCTGAAATTGTAAAAGAAGTATCAAAAAAAAGGTTCGGTTTTTTCAATATTTGAGACTCTTATAAACTCAAAATTACAATGCTCTTTACTATGATGATTAAAGGCAAGATAGACTCCATGCATGAAATCTGTTATCACAATTAACTACTAAAACTCAACACTCAACATATCAAGTACCATAATACACACATTGGATTTTATGTTGTGTCCATGCATGGCAATAACAAATAATCCTTTTTCAACAGTTGTTGATATGTGGCATGATGTTACTAGTAACTAAACAGGAATCATACACAAATCTACCTTATGTTTTCAGAATTTGAATTGGGTTTAATCTTGTCCAGAAATAATGTAAATGGCAAACAAATGTTAAAGATCTTCTTAATTGACTTTTTATTTCATTGTTGCTTCATTACATTGATAGCAATCAAGTAATTCCAAACATTACTAGGCATAAACGATGCTGTAATGATTTGTTGTCAATCGGCAACAAAGTGGTTTTGATTACTATCCATTTAGTACAATTTTTTCTAACCTATGACCAATTCTCAATAGATATCGGCAACACCATCTGATTTTTTATTAATCTGTTTTTTATTATGGAAAGAACCTTTGAAAATCATAATACAAAATGGTGAGCTGATCAGACTATATCATCACCCTAGAGAATAATATGTTCTTCCAAAAAGTAACCTAATATAGGACACACAAATTTTTAAAATAAATTGCAGGCAGTAACAAATGATAGATTATCACTTTTTGCGGAGATGGAATCAAAATATGAACAAAAAGATACTGAGTATTTTGTTTCTCTTTTAGAACATCCTGATTATGTGGTAAGAACTAGAGTTGCCTGTATTTTAGTTGATTTTGGAGGAGAAGATAAAATCCCATACATTGCTAAAGTTTTAAAAAATGATGAAAATGAATTGGTTCGACATGAGGCTGCTTTTGCATTAGGACAGATGTCATATTCCAGTGCAATTCCACCATTAGCTGATGCAACGCTTAATGATC
>JAOUAY010000194.1 GCA_029860565.1 Candidatus Nitrosopumilus sp. | reverse complement strand
TAATACTTGGATTTCTGTATTGACAAAGTTTGATCCGCTTTTTGCATTAATTTTCCATGTTCCTGAAATTGCATCTGAAGGTATTCTAAATGAACTCTCAGAAATTTTTCCATTTTTATCTGAAAACGTTTCTTTAATCTTAATTTCATCTCCGTTTGGATTAATCATAGTTAACGTAAGAAGAACATTAGATGAAGTATCACCTAAAATCAATATTGAATCTCCTGGATTATACTCTGTTTTTGTAGTATTAATCTTAATTTCTCCAGAACCTGTTTGTAGTCCTACCGTGAAAACTTCTGTACTTTGAGCAGTACCTTTGCTAATTACAGCAGTATACACTCCAGTTGAATATCCTTTTAGGTTTATGGAATGTGTCGCACGTCCGTCTGGTTGCAGCGTAATGGATGTTGGATCTTCTGTTGGTTTGTCTGAAGGGTCTATTATTAGCAGACTGATAATTTCCGATGCTTTCCCAGATAATGTGATTATTGCAGTTTCCCCTGTTTTGTAACTTAGTTTGTCAAATTCTAGGTTAACTGGAATTGTCGGTAATTGCCCTAAGCCTGCATAAATAAATTCTTTATGCTTGTCTTGAGTGGCAATCAATGTGTATGTTCCTTCTGGTGTAGTTTGTGTAGTTTGGAATTCAAATTCTATAAAACCTGAATCATCAATTTGTATAACGTCTGAAATAATTTCTTTCCCCAGAGGATCCTCTATTACAATTTCAATTGATTTGTTTGGTAAGGCTGTGCCGTTAAATTTCATGGTTTCCCCTTGTTCAAATTTTAAATTTAGTGGAATTATGATAATTTTTTTGTCTGATTCCACTGTCCAACTTTTGATAATTTCATCTCTACCATCTGAAATTGTTGCAGTGTATTTTCCAAAGGGCATATCTAATGCAATAATCACTGGTTCTTCTAATTTCCAATTTCCAACTCTGTCTACTTCTGCTGTTCTGGTAACAAAAATTTCTCCTTCCTCATTTCTAACTGTTCCTGTAATTGCACTTCCTACTTGTGCTGTTCCAAATATTTCTAAAAAGTCTCCTCTGTGTATAATTTCTGGAATTCCTTGGATTGTAAGTGGTATGTTTTGTGACGCTGGAATTTGATTATCTATATCTCCTATTCTTAGACTTAGTTTCATTTCTTCACCCTCTTTGTCTTTTATTTTAAAATCAACTCTATCTGATTTTTGATCATCTGGAATTTTCATTGTAGTCATAAAATGACCCCTATCATCTGTTTCAAACGTGCCTATTTTTTTAGTATCAATGTAAAAATCAAATTCTTGTGTTGCACCAAAACTATTTCCTGTTACTCTGATTGTTGAACCAGGATTTGGTTTCTCTGGAATAATTCTGAATGCAGATTCAGTTGACATGCTTTCACCTATACCTTCTAAATCTTGATTTTGTTTTAGATTTCTATCAACTGCTGGTAATTCCCCCGCAATAGATATGCCTGTATCTATCTGTGTACCTTTACTGTCTAATGCTTTCCAATTAATACCTGAATTAGGTTTGTCCGTTTTTACTCCAAACTTTACAGACTCTCCTGGTTTAATTAATTCAGATGATGTGAAAATTATGACGCCTTGTGGTGTTTTCTCACCAACCCATCCTTTTTCAGTTTTAAAAGATTTGAAACTAAAATCACTTCCAAGCCAAATTCTTAAAGTATTGACATTATCATTTGAATCATTTGTTAATTCTAATACGATTGTTTCCTCTAATGCGATACTTTTGACTGTGATTTCTTCACCATATGCATTTGATGGAAATATAATTAGTGTTATTGAAAATAACAATACAATTGAAAGGAAAATTCCTCCTGTAGAGGATCTATTCATGTAATTGAAACTCCACATCTCTCACTTAAACCTTAAAGAATTTTCCACATTTTTCTATTTCTTAGTTTAGTGTTTTTCATGAGTAAACTTCTTAAATCTCAAGTCTTTGATTTTTGGAATTTGTTCAAATCTGGTTTTGTAGCAATATTTTGATATTGTCTAATTCGTTCAGCAATTAGTCGATACAATGATCTAAATTGATCTTTAGTTTTATCTGATAGGAAGTTAGTCTCTTCAAGTGTAATTTTCTCACAAATATATCTGGTAATTTCTTCATTGTCAAATTCTTCCCAATCTTCTTCTCTATGTTCTTGCCATATTTTTCTTAATTTCTCTAAAATTCCTTTACCCTCTTTGGATATGACATCTTGAGGTGTAAGATTTGAAAACCCTTCATGTCTTAGCTTTATTTCATAAGTCTGATTTACTGGATACAAATAATCTTCAAGAGCGATATAATCTTCAATTGATTCAAGTTTCTTTCCTTCTCTCTCAAAAAAGATGATTTGAATAGATGAAAATTCATTTGATACTAACTGGGCAGAAATTTGTTTGGATTCTTCAGAGTTATCTAATAAAACAAATGTTCTATAACCATGATTTCTGTAAAAAATTGCTAAAGGTAAAACTGAGTTTTTGTTATATGCTGCAATTACGTTAAGTGGGTTCATTGAGATATTTGGATCTTGTAAGAATTTGTCAAATGCATTAAGATACATAGCGTCAGACATTGTTTCTACAATAATTATTGGTCTCGAGTTTGTTCCTATCTCTCTATCTACAATAGATTCGACTTGACCTCTACATAA
>JAOUAY010000193.1 GCA_029860565.1 Candidatus Nitrosopumilus sp. | reverse complement strand
AGTAATCGTTTGTGGGTTGCCCGGTATTGGCAAAACCACTTTTGCAAAAAAACTTGCTCCGCTGATCAATGCTACTATTTTGTCTACTGATAAAATTAGAAAGGAGTTAATTTCGTCACCCACATATAAAAAAGATGAACGAAGACTCATTTATGACATAATGATATTGTTGGCAAAATACCTCCATGATTCAGGTACAAATTGTATCCTTGATGCTACTTTCAATAGAGGAGAGTCTAGAATAGAAGTTAAGAAAAATCTAGGAATTCGGGATAAGGATTTTTTTGTAATCGAATGTGTGTGTCCAGAAAATATCATAATCTCTCGCCTAAAAGAACGGAAAAATGGATATTCAGATGCAGGTATTGAAGTTTATCAAAAAATGAAAAAAATCTATGAACCTGTAAAAGGAAAACATTTTACAATTGATACTACTTTGGATCCTGAAAAGAACGCAAAATTAGTTTCAACTGAAATATTTGACGCAATAGTGAGATAAGTGCCTATTTTGTATTAATTCTGTCAACAGTCATGTTGTTTTAGACTATGTGAGTAATAATTTTGAATCAATACAACAAATTTCAATATAAAAAAAATAATCAATTATGAATGAAAATAAAATAATAACCAAAAATTCCTCTAGTTTTCATTAAATAGATGAATGATAGTTTTTGAAGATTGTTATTAGTATGATATTTCCTCGTTGTTTTCAGAACCACAATGAGGACAGTTATGTTTAATGGTCATTCCACCTTGTCTAGAAAACACGTTAGAGCAATTTGTGCACACTCTGAGATCCGACACTTTTACCATGTCTTAAATTATGTTTTATTGATTAAAAAAGTAATCCATGATAATCAACTACCTGATTTATTATATTTTATAATCTTGAATTAAAGTTAATTATTTCACTATTGTTACGGGAATTTTTGATTTGTTGATAACATAATTGGCAACACTTCCTAAAAATATTTCAAGTTCTGGATCTGGGCCACGAGAACCTGTAACAATCATTTCCACATTCTGGTTTTTAGAATAAGTAATAATCGTCTTTCCAATATTACTGCTGACTTTAACCACCCCGAAAAATGGCACCTTGTTTTTTTGTGATATCTTTTCTGCTTGCTTGATTATCTCATTACTCCTTTGTTTTATTTTACGTATTATGAGTGATTGAGTTCCCATAAACATTGGAGGAGAACATACATTCAATCCAATGACTGATGATCCTGATTGTTTCGCAACCCCTAATGCAAATTTCAAACCTCTAAGAGAGTTTTTTGATCCATCTAAAGGTACCAAAATTTTGTTTAATGTTTTGTTGGTCAGTGAAAATTAGTGGCGTTGGCCATTATTTAGAAAACTAGCTTAAACTCAAACATGATAATGAAAACCATATTTCATCAATGTTATAAAAGATAATTCCATATCAAAATAACGTATAATGCAACTAAAAGTAAAAATTCTAAACATTGATTCAGGTGGTAAACCGTTTGTATTTTTAAATGACAAGGATGCTGATGAATTAAACATCAATGCCTCTGAACGTGTAACCATTCAGACAAAAAAGAAGATTATTGCAATAGTCAACATATCTGCAACTATTAAAAGAGGGTTCCTAGGTGTGACAGAAGAAGTTAGAAAAATACTGTCCTTAAAACAAAATTCCAGAGTGGATGTAGACATTGCCCCATTTCCAAAATCACTTCAATTTATTCGAAATAAACTTTCAGGAAAAAAATTACTGTATTCAGAAATACATGAAATTGTAAAGGATTTAGTTGATGGCAATCTCAATGAAAATGAAATTTCAGCATTTGTGACTGCCTTGCATATTGACAAAATAGATCTAGATGAGGCGACAAGCTTGTCCCGTTCAATGGTGGATACAGGTAAAACCCTCAAAATTGACAAGAAAATCATTGTAGATAAACACAGTATAGGAGGGGTTCCAGGAGACAAAACAACATTATTGGTAGTTCCAATAATCGCATCAGAAGGATTTACCATTCCAAAAACATCTTCAAGAGCTATCACTTCAGTCGCAGGAACTGCAGATCGCGCAGAAGTTTTGATGCCTGTAGAATTCACAACAAACAAGATGTTACAGATACTCAAAAAATCAAATGGATGCATTGTATGGGGTGGTGCAATCGAATTAGCTCCCGCTGATGACATATTCGTAAAAACAGAATTTTCTCTTCATATCGATCCATTACTTTTGCCTTCCATCATGAGTAAAAAGAAAGCAGTTGGTGCAACTCATCTTGTTATTGACATTCCAACTGGAAGAGGTGCAAAAATGAAAACAACGGGAGAGGCAGATCTTCTTGCAAGAGACATCATGGAGCTTGGTCGTAGATTGGGAATTCATACTCACTGTATAGTTACTTTTGGTGAACAACCGATAGGAAATACTGTTGGTCCAGCACTTGAAGCAAAAGAGGCACTTGAGGTTCTGATGAATCAAAAATGTGTTCCTGATCTTATCGACAAAGCATGCAATATTTCTGGAAGTATATTTGAATTATTGGGGAAAAAAGATGGTTATTCGCTTGCAAAAAAAATACTTGAATCTGGCAAGGCAGAACAAAAAATGCGAAAAATAATCAAGGCGCAAGGTGGGAATCCATCAATACTTCCAGAAGACATTCCAATTGGAAAATATTCGTTGTTTATTCGTTCTGAAAA
>JAOUAY010000192.1 GCA_029860565.1 Candidatus Nitrosopumilus sp. | reverse complement strand
AATTCATCGAAAGAGAATGGCAAGTGTTAAAAAAAGCACATGAGAATGGGATTTTAGAAGAAGATTTTACTGTAATTGCATATTGTCCAAGTTGCCAAACATCACTTAGCCATGCAGAAGTAAATCAGGGATATGAGGAAGTCAAAGATCCATCATTATACTACAAAGTAAAGCTAGAGGATGAAGACGTATTTTTGATAATATGGACTACTATGCCATTCACGCTAGTTACAGATGCAATGGTTGGATTACAGCCTAAAGAAGATTATACATTTGTAAAAGTAAAGAATGAGACATGGATAGTTGGAAAAACAAGATTAAAGGAATTCATGATAGAAGTAAAGATTGAAGATTATAAAATTGAAAAAACGGTAAAAGGTTCAGAGTTTGAAGGAAAAAAATACATCCATCCACTACTGAGCTTAATTCCAGAGTTAAACGAATATTCCAAATTAGACAATTATCATGTTGCAGTCTCAGAATCTTTTGTGGATGCAAGTACAGGAAGTGGACTAGTCCACTTATCTCCGGCAAACGGAGAGGAAGATATCAAAATTGCAAATAAACGTGCAGTCAAAATTTTTAACCCCATAAATGATGAAGTGAAATTTACAGACAAGGCAGGAAAATATCAAGGCATGTTTGTCAGAGATGCAGACAGACCAATAGTTGAGGATCTAAAAGAATGCAACGCACTAGTAAAAATCGGTAAAATAAAACACAAGTATCCCCTATGCTGGAGATCACACCATCCAATTGTATGGCTTGCAAGAAAGGGATGGTTTTACAAATTAGATAGATTAGGTAACAAAGCAATTGATGCAGCAGAAAGCGTAGAATACTTTTTTGAACAGCCAAAAAATAGATTTCTTGGAATTATCAAAGAAAGACATCCATGGTGTATTTCACGAGAAAGGATTTGGGGTTGTCCATTACCTGTCTGGAATTGCGAAGACTGTGGGGAGAAAAATTGGTTCTTTACAAGAAAAGAGATTGTTGAATCTGCAGATAAATTACCAGACGGTCCAGATTTTGAATTACATAGACCATGGATTGATCACATTACAATAAAATGTAAAAAATGTGGCAGTGTCAATACAAGGAGAGAAGAATATGTCCTAGATACATGGCACAACAGTGGCTCTGCACCATATTCGTCATTAACAGATGAAGAATATTCCAATGAGATTCCTGCGCCATTTTTTACTGAAGGAATTGATCAGACTAGAGGATGGGCATACACATTACTAATTGAAAACGTAATCCTAAACAACTCCGCAGTATCGCCTTACAAGGCATTCTTGTTTCAGGGCCATGTACTTGATGAAAAGGGAGGTAAAATGAGTAAAAGTAAAGGAAATGTTTTGGAAGGGGCTGAACTACTTCAAAAATATCCAGCAGATTTGATAAGATTTTATTTCATGTGGAAAGCAAGTCCGATTGAACCATTAAGCTTTAGCACTGACGAATTAATGTCAAGACCGTATCAGGTAATCAACACACTGTTCAATTTGCACCTATACTTTAAACAAAATAGCCAATATGATAATTTTGACCAAACAAACACAGTGAAATGGGCAAAGCAAAATAATTTGTTAACATCGCCAGACATTTGGCTTTTATCAAAGCTCCAAAAATTAATTCAAAAAATGACTGAAAAAAATCAAGCATGTAAATTCCATGAATGTGCAAAGGCAATAGATGACTTCATAATAAATAATCTAAGTCAAATATACATTCCAATTACAAGAGGAGAGTTATGGGATGAGGATGAGGAAAAAAAGGACAGAAGATTGTCAATTTATGCAGTACTAAATGAGGTACTCAGGACATTAGATATTTTGATTCACCCCTTTTGTCCATTTACTAGTGAGCATCTTTATCAAACTGTATTTCATGAAAAACAAAGTATTCTGCTTGACAGATGGCCTTCATATCAAGAATCACTAGTCAATGAAAAAATTGAAGAGTCATTTGATATTATGAAAGACGTTATATCAATATCGTCTGCAGCAAGAATGAAAGGAAAGCTAAAGAGAAGGTGGCCACTAAATGAGGCACAAATTTGTGTAAAAAAAGATCAGAAAATTAAACTCGAATCACTAGCAGAATTATTGCGATCCCAGTTAAACGTAGAAAAATTTAGTATTGTTGAGACAGAAAAAGAATCAGGACTAGAGCAATTATTAGAATTAAAACGATTGGGATTGCCTGTAAAAGCAGTAATAGAATTAAAAAGAAAAAGAATAGGACCAAAAGCAAAACAACACATGGGAAAACTGGTTGCAGCATTTAACGAAACAAACCCTGAAGAAATCACGTTATCATTGCAAAAAGATGGAAAATATAATTTTGATATCGATGGCGAAGTAATATCATTAGATGAAGATGATTTCACAATAGATTTTGATGCAAGTGAAAATTTTGCAGCAGTAAAAAGAGACACATACACTGTATTAATTTCAACATCTAGAAACAAAGAGATGATGGCAAAAGGATTGGTGAAAGATATTGCAAGAAGGCTTCAAACTCTTAGAAAAGAAAGAGGATATACACCAACTGATGTTTTAGGTGTTGCGTCAATTCTAGAATTAGATGAAGAGTCACTTGAAATGATAAAAGAACGAACTGAAGAATTGGCATTTTTAGTCAGAGTAAAGCAGGTCAACTTTATAAAATCTTGCAAGGAATACAAGGATG